>CAZXUD010000048.1:0-7226 GCA_964643805.1 uncultured Candidatus Peribacteria bacterium
TGGTTTTTCTTTAAAAGAAAACAAAATACATCCTACCCAGAAGCCATTGTTATTAATGCAAGCCTTGATCGAGCTTACAACTCAACCAAATCAAATTGTTTTAGACCCTTTTGCTGGCAGTGGCAGCACGCTGGTTGCTGCAAAGCAATTGAACAGAAAATATATTGGATTTGAGAATAACGTTGAATATTTTAATCTTGCACAGCAAAGAATTAGAAAAACTGAAAAGAAAAAGGCGCAAGCAATACAGCCTGTATTAGCGTTTTCTTTATAACAAGGTCATCAACTGATTATCAGAAACCTGCTTAATCACTTTTTCTTTGTTATCAATTTTATTTGCAGTCACAAGACGTTGGATGGCCTCTTCATGACTCAGATTCATAATAATCTCTCTTTCTTGTGCTAAAAATGTTAGTGCCTCTTCTTTTGCTACTGTAATTGATTCTTCATTTGCGATTTTTTCTGTTTTCCATAAGTCACTAATTGAAGTATCAAAATCGAGCATCGTTCTATTTATGAGAGTCCAATAAGCATTAGCATCTTTGCTATGAGACATTGATTCAACTGCTCTAAATATTGCTAACAAAAGCGCAGAAGCTGATTTATTTGGATTAGCCGCATGTTTAGCGATTAATACCGCTAAATGTGAGTAAGATAGAACACAAACATTCCTTGTAGCCGCCTGTTGATATATTTGACTTGCTTTGGTTGGTAATTGATAAAGTGGGCAGACTACTAACGCATAAGGCTTTCCTCTTTTCCAAGTATCCATAGCCTGAATTTTAAAATCTTTCTGATTTTTAGCTGTTCTGCTTAAACGAAACGCTTTCGCATCAGCGACAAAACTATAACCATCACCAATAACTTCTACGTCAGCAGCATCAGCTCTCTCAGTCAGTACAATACTATTCAAGCCCAAAAATTTAAAACACGCATTTAAAAGCATGTCAGTATATTTTGAATATAGTTTTTCCTCGCTAGTATCATGCCCATAAGATTCTGGTATGGCGCCACAAAGTCTTAGGTGGCTGATAAGGCTGGATGAGTTATTACCTTCCAGTTCTTCACTTAATTCTAATTGAAGCCTCCGAGTGTCCTGACCGAAGTCATGACCAATATCAGCGATTTTAGCCAGCCAATGCTTTCTTGATTCTAACGATTCGGATTTTATTATCTGTAAATCCATTGAAAGCATACTATCATTTGTAGATTGCCGAAGAAACAGCGGCTTAGTTATCAATGTTGGTGCTTTCAAAGCGCTGAATGCTAAACTTCTGTTAATGCCCCGTACTCGCAACATTTTCGATCCTCAATCCAAAGAGCCCTTCAAGCTCAGCCGTTCTAAAATAGACGGCTTCTTAAAGTGCCCTTGCTGCTTTTACTTAGATAGAAGGCTTGGTATTGGCCAAGTATCTGGGCCAGCTTTTACCCTCAACTCCGCAACCGATACACTCCTTAAGAAGGAATTTGATGAATGCCGGGCAAAAGGAAAAAGGCACCCGCTCATGAAGAAGCACAAGGTAGATGCCGTGCCTTTTCAGCATGAAATGATGGATGAGTGGCGAGAAAACTTTAAGGGCGTGCAGTATCACCACAAGCCTACAAACTTGCTCATCACCGGCGCAGTCGATGACATCTGGGTGGATCCAAAGGGCAAATTACTAGTCGTTGACTACAAATCTACCAGCACGCTCAAAGAGATTGATATTAATGATGGAACGCCTTGGAAAGAGGGCTACAAGCGCCAGATGGAGATTTATCAGTGGCTCCTAGAGAAGAATGGCTTTGAAGTGTCGGACGTAGGGTATTGGGTCTATGTAAATGCGGATACAAAACAAGATGCGTTTGATGGAAAGCTCGTTTTCAATGAAGAGATTATTTCTCACAAAGGGGATCGCAGTTGGGTGGAGGGGGCGATTAAGGCGGCTAAAAAGTGTCTTATGGGAAAGAAAGCCCCGAAACCTTCCGCGGAATGTGCGTGGTGTGTCTACCGAAAAAATGTGAATGATGTGTTAGGGTAGCTTTCCCTTTCCCCCACATTCCATGTTGATTCAAAAGCTAAAGAATTTGTCAGTGAAGGAACGAATTATACTAACGGGTCTTTGCATCATGGCATTTTTTGGGGGGAATTATGCGGGAGGACGGTTGAGTTTTCAGGATCATCCCCAAATTGTCATTGGATTATACGTGGTCATTTTCATGACATTAGTTCTTTTGTACGCCTACATGAAGCGCGCTGAGAAGGCGTAGAAGGGGGCATGGCACCCCTCACATTTTTCTACTGTCATATGCCCAATGCAGCACCGCTTGGCGTTGTCTTCGTCGGCACGAAAGATCTCCTTTGCGGCAATTCCTCAGTATTTGTGTCACGTGCCGTTTCATAGCCAGCCACCGACGAATTTGGCGTTCATCTTCTTCGGGCATGCGTCTGCCAACGTAATAGCGGCAGTACCATTGGAACCAGCCGCGGGGGTCTGCCGGGTGAATCCAGCCTTTCTTTTTCCAAACACTGAGTGGCTGACTGGCATTGATGCCAAAACAATTCAGAGCAGCATCGTGTTTCTCTTTACACAGCTTTGCATTGGCAAACCATTCCGATGGAAATTCCTTTACGCAGTCCGTCATGTACTTGCCGCCAAACACTCCGATGGCAAGCATCTGTTGTGGGGTGAGGTCTGGTTTAAAGCGAACATCAAAATTTTTTCCGGCAGGCTCCGTGAGCGTGTAGGTTGCAGTTTGCATTTTGTCATGCACGTGTATGACCTTTGGTCGCACCTGCGAGTGTTGCATGCCGCTATAGTAACAAATTATTGCTATACTCCTCACATGTTCGGTCTCACCAAAAACGAACTCAAAATTCTTCGCGCACTCAAAACACCTGTGAAGATTCAGGATTTCCTCGATTCCATCCCCATCAACTTTGAAGAAGGAGGGGAGACGTGTCTCTCACCACGGCGAGTGCTGCGCGAACGCCGCGCGCACTGCATGGAAGGTGCCATGCTGGCGGCGCTGGCTCTGCGTTTAAATGGTTACAAGCCTTTGGTGATGGATTTGAAAGTGACAGATGACGATGACGACCACGTCGTTGCGGTGTTTCAGGAGAAAGGTCACTGGGGTGCTATAAGCAAAACAAATCATGGGACCATCCGCTACCGCGATCCGGTGTATCGTACCGTGCGTGAACTCGTGATGTCGTACTTCCATGAGTACACCATTCCGAAAGGGGATAAGGTGCTGCGCTCTTACACACGCCCGCTCAGTCTCGCCCGATTCGATAAGCGCGGTTGGATGACGAGTGAAGAAGACGTGTGGTATGTGCCACACTTTGTGGATGATGCGCGGCATTACCCCGTTGTAAATCGCAAGCAAATTGCGAGGCTGCGCAAAGCAGATGCAATGGAAAGGAAGCTGGGCAATTTGTTGGAGTGGAAGCCGAAAAAGAAATAACCGGAGAGGAATTTTCATAATGCATTTCCCCGTTCGTCTGTTAGTATGCACACCTTCGTTTTCTTATGCCTCTGAAAAAACCTCAGCCACTGTTCGTCATTCTGTTCACTATTTTTATTGATCTGGTGGGCATCGGAATTCTTATTCCGGTCATTCCTCAATTATTAGCGAATCCGGAATCGAGTGAATATTTATTGCCGACAGGAATGTCGCTTGAGAGCGGTTACATTTTGCTGGGCGCTTTGGTGGCTGCGTATCCTTTTGCTCAATTCTTAGCGGCGCCAATTCTCGGTCAGCTCTCTGACCGTTATGGACGTCGACCAGTGCTTATCGCTTCGTTGTTTGGTACAGCTATCGGATATGGGTTATTTGCCTTAGCCATTATGACCAGGAATTTGCCACTCCTCTTTGCCGCTCGCATTCTGGATGGCATTACAGGTGGTAATTTGCCAGTGGCACAGGCGGCGATTGCAGACGTAACCACGCCAGAGAACCGTGCGAAGAACTTTGGATTAATGGGTGCTGCGTTCGGCTTTGGCTTTATTGTCGGCCCATTCCTAGGAGGTGTTTTGTCCGATGGCGCATTGGTGTCGTGGTTCAATGCGACCACGCCGTTCTGGTTTGCTGGAGCGTTGGCGTTGGTGAACATGACGTTGATTGCATTGTTCCTTAACGAAACAAGTCCAGGGAGTTCCATTGAGCCATTGCACTGGGCACAGTCGCTCAAACACATTGTGAAAGCATTCAGCCACCCAAAACTTCGTTCCATCTTTTTGGTTGGGTTCTTGTTCTTCAGTGGCTTTGCGTTCTTCACTACCCTCTTCGGCGTCTTCCTCATCGACCGCTACGGTTTTAGTGAATCGGATACTGGCAACTTCTTTGCGTACGTTGGTATTTGGATTGTCTTCACCCAAGTATTCGTCACGCCTCGTGTTGCCAAGAAATGGCGGGAACGTTTGGTGTTGAATGTGACACTCATCGCTACGGGCATTGCGTTGGTTTTGTTCCACCTGCCGGGTCCGTGGACCATCATGTTGCTCATCGTACCTGTCTTCGCCATCTTCAATGGACTGACGCAGTCCAATTACATGGCGTTCCTCAGTCGCAGTGCAGGGGCAGATGTCCAAGGGGAAGTCCTAGGAATTAACGCGAGTGTGGGTGCGCTTTCACAAGCTATTCCACCAATGCTTTCTGGTTACATTGCTGCTCAATTTGACCCAGCGATGACGCTCTACGTAGCGTCCGGCATCATGCTGGTTGCTGGAATACTTTTCATAAGCATCGTGCGCCATGATCCTCAAACACCGGTCACGAGCGCTGCAGTGGTTGCGCATTAGATTTCGGATTTCAGGCCTTCATGAAGCCAAAAGTCGCGTCAATTGCTGATGGCTTTTGATGCGGGTAGCATTAGGAGTTACTTACCCCCTCTTTATGCCTACACGCGCACCAGCTCGTAAAAAGAAACCGGTTGCTAAGAAATCTGTAAAGAAACGCGTGGTGGCTAAGAAGAAATCCAAGTCGATAGCCAAGCGTGTGCCAAAACCAAAGATTATTGGCAAAGTGGTGCACTACTATGACCGCATTGGCGTTGCCATTATTGAATTAGCTACGCCGCTGGTTGTTGGTGACACCGTCATCTTCAAGCGCGGTGACGATGTACACACGCAGCGCATTTCCTCCATCCAGATTGACCACGAGACCGTGCAAAAGGCTAAAAAGAAGGATGTGGTCGGGGTGCAGGTGAATCGCGTCATTCATGAGGGCGCATTTGTGCTCCCTGCTTAGAATTATTTTTAAAACAATTGTACATATTGGCAAGTCTTTGCGTGTCATGATTTTTTAGACCACGCGTCTCCTTAAGCAACATCATCGTATGCAACTTACCATAGTCTCGTTATGGTCCGGACAGTGGAAAAAGGGTGCCCCGTTGGCACCTCTTTTTTCATTCCACGTATCTGTTATTTACTTTTTTTAACGACGTCCACCTTTGGAATACGGTTCTGGTGGTGTTCGTATTTTTCCCACCAGAAGTCATTGTCCGCCGTCATGAACATGTGAATAGCGCTGCAGAGCAAGAGGATGAAGTAGAACGCCGCGACGATGCCCAAAATACCGCTGAAGAACCAGACGTCGCTCCAGGAGGTAATTTTGTCTTGAGAAATTAAGACGCCTAAACCAACGAAAGCAAACAAAGCGATCAGCGCTTCGTTGCTGCCTTTGTTATGAGAATGATGGTGCATAATTTTGTTGGGAAAGTAGAGGTGAATTGTAGTCCTATTCTTCGCTTGCCACCATCCAAAAATGTCCCCTAGCTTCTGCTAGAATGCCTAGGTGTTCATCCGCAAGGCAGGCAGCTTTCTGCTACTGCTCGCCATTATCTTGAGTCTAGGAGTCCCTACCACGGAGGCGGCGCCTCTGCCGTTCCCCGATATGAACTACACCTGGTTCCGCTACCGCGAGGCAGTGGATTATTTGGTGAAGAAAGATGTGATTAGCGGCTACCCCGATGGAACGTTTAAACCGAAACAGACCATCAACCGTGCAGAACTCTTGAAGTTGGTTTTTAAAGGCAAGAGCGACGTAGACCCCGTTGGTCGTCGCTGTTTTTCTGATGTGAACCCTGATGCTTGGTATGCCGCTTTCGTGTGTGCCGCAGAACGACGCGGTGTCGTCACGGGTTATTCGGATGGAACGTTTAAACCAGAGCAGACCGTCAACTTTGCGGAAGCAATTAAGATGGTGCTGCTCTCGTACGGTAGAACCATAGAGGAGGGCAGGGGAGACAAGTGGTATGAACCGTATGTGAAAGAGCTGGATAAGAATGACATTCTTTCGCGCGGCTCGTACGTGCCGTGGACCGACCTCAATCGTGAACGTGCTGCGGACCTCATTGCGCGTTTAGTACGGTTCGATGAAGACCGAAAAATTCCGCGCCTTTCCGAAGGGTGTGGTAAGGCACAGCCCGTGCCGCCACCTGGTGCCGTAGAGGTGAACGGTCTCAGCCGACAATTTTTACTGACGGTACCATCAGGCTATGTAACACATGATCCAGCTCCTTTGATCGTTGCTTTTCACGGACGAACGAATAGTAACGAAATGATCCGGTCCTACATGCGACTCGATCGCAATCTGACAGATGCGATCATTGCGTACCCCGCCGCAATCTCCAATGGAAACGGTTCGTTCTCCTGGGCAGACCCGGGCAACAAACCGAATGAAATTCGCGACATCGCCTTCTTCGATAATTTGGTGGAGTCACTGGGCAATGCGTATTGCATTGATATGGATCAAATTTATGTGGTCGGTCACTCCTTGGGCGCGTGGATGGCGAACACGGTTGCTTGTGTGCGTGGTGATGTTGTTCATGGCTCCGCCACGGTCGGTGGCGATGGGGTCGCTACCAAATGCGCTGGCCCAGCAGCAGCGCTCATCTCTCACAATCCACACGACAACTTGGCATCCTTCGGTAGCACCGAGCGAGCACGCGATCAGCGTTTAACTGCGAATGGTTGCTCGAATCAAGCGAAGGTAGCCGACCCGGGTCAATTGAATTGTGTCAGCTACAACGGGTGTGAAGACCACCCGGTATTGTGGTGTCCGCATACCATCGATACTGATGAACGAGGCACCTATTACCCGCACAATTGGCCAAGAGAAATGGCAACGTACATTAAAGGGTTCTTTGATGATTTATAAGAATTTAGGCGGCTCTTAGTCCCACATCTTCCTCTTCTAGAGAGAGGGAATTGTTCGGTATGCCATGATGCTGTTGGTATCTC
>CAZXUD010000049.1:0-7095 GCA_964643805.1 uncultured Candidatus Peribacteria bacterium
TAACTTATTACTAAGTAATAATCTCCTCTAACCTTTCCTCCTCAACCGCTCGTCTTATTTCCATTGCACAGCGTTCTCCAACACTCATGGTTTCACCGTGCATGTAGCCAGAGTACGGCGTTGCAAAGGTGCCTGGGCTGCCAGGGATTCGGAGTGAGACATCGAAGATGGCGATGTCCTCCTTTCCCTCTTCAGCAATCACTGCACCTTGCAGTGCGAACGGCCCGATGATGCCTTTCCCAGAGGGATCTAAATTTTTTGGTAACTTCTGCGTGGCGCGGACGAATCTTTCACCCAGATCATATGCCTTTTCGAGCAGTGACTCTTTCACCGTCACCGCGATGTGACCGGTTTCTATTCGCTTCACGCTCTGGTCCCAGTCTTTTTCACCAAAGAGTTCGGTTTGTTCAATCGCAGTTAATCTTAAGATGCCATCAAGGTTGGTTTGCCGACGTGTGTCTGTTCCCATCAGTTCTAATTCACCGGTGAGTGGCGAGTAGAAGAAGTTGAAGTTCACAGGTGCACCGATAATAAGTTCCTCAATCGCTGCCTTCCGCCAATCGGCGGATACTTTGCCAATACCTTCTAGGTGTGTGCCTTTTGTAGACCATTCTTCAAACGAACCAGCCGTAAAGAATGCTCGTTCATAGTCTCTGCCTGCTTCACTCGCCTTCACAAACACTGGTCGATCGATGTATTCTGGTTTGGCAAAGATTTTTTGGGTGCGAATGCCGGCATCATCCATCAAGTGGTACTGATTGTATGGTTGATCACGCTCTTCTAGCTTCAACAACGTACGTGAACCGAATATCGGAACGTTAAAATCATTTTCTACTTTGCTGAACTCATCAAAGTAGACCCAGAAGTAGCGGTTGTGAACGAAGACAGTATTCAAATCGCGCAGCTGCTTTTGAATATCTTTCTTCAACACATCTTCAAACTTTGGAACGACAATAATTTCATCGATACAGCCGTGTTCGTAATCAGTATCAATTTCGCGGCGCTTGTAGCGTTCATAACTTAGCTGCCTTCCCTTTTGCGCAACGATAACACTATTAAAACCCAGCTGGCTGGCACCATGCGCCACGTCCAAGCCGCTGTGGCCACCAAGCGCTCCGATCGAAAGATTCGATAGATCGTAGCCTTTGAGGAGAGCAGCGGTATCCATAACGGTAGTGTAGCAAAGCTTAGCCTAAGATCTCTTCCAATCTTCCCAGTTCAATTGCTTGCTTAATGTCACGCGCCAAACGGCGACCGGTACTCATTGGTTCTTTGTACTTTAGTGCTGTGTATGGTGAACCTTCAATGAATGGATTCGTACCAGCCACAATGCGGGCGCTGATTTCGAACACGAAGATTTCCAGTTTTCTGGTGATGATACATTCTAAACAGAAGGGGCCAAATAATCCTTGGCCACCAACAAGTTCACGACTGGTTTTTACAACGCTCTCACCCATCGTGAAGAAATCGGGGAGTAATGATTCACGAACAACCAGCGGCATGTTGCCGGTAATGGTGTAGCTGGTGTGAATATTAGATGCCAATTGGTCTTCGGCTTTGATGCGTCCAATGGAGTCTGCATTACTTTCGTAGCGTTTATCGAAACTCATAATTTCTAATTCGCCAGTGATTGGCGAATAGAAGTAGTGGGCATATACAGGCACACCTACGATGTATTCTTGAATGGCGTAATCATTTTGATCTGGGTATTTACGGTCTTTTACTTCCCAGAACTGTTCTGGACTTTTTGCGATGAAATAGCCAAAACCTCCCCCTGCCCCGTGGAACTTTACGATGACGGGTTTCTCAATTTCTTCTGGTTTCTTAAGAACCTTCGGTAATTGAAGTCCAGATTTCTCTAACCAGACACGCTCCATGTCTCGGTCGCTCTCCCATTGAAGAATATCTTTAGTACCGTAGTACATGCATTTCATTTTGCGAACGCGGTCGTGACCCATGTAAGCAATAAATGAGCCGTGAGGAATGACGATGGCATTCCGCTTGATAAGTTCTTCTTCTAACTTTTCATCCCAAGAGCCGAAATCATCTATCACAATCATTTCATCTGCTACGCCGTAACTTTGGTACGGACGCTCAGCCCCCTTTTTACAAATCACTAAATTAGGAATGCCTTCGTCGCGAGCACCCTTTAATATTTGTAGCGCAGAGTGGCTACCGATGGTCGCAATGACGAAGTCCTTCGGATTCGTTGAAGCCGGCAAAATGGGTTGGGGTTTTGCCATGGTATTTTGTGTATTGTACTGAAAACTAGACAGAGATCAAGTGGGTTTGGGAAGGCTCTTTAATGGGGCGTCTTGCGCTTGTTCAGCCAACCAAGGATCTATCACACCTTTAATATGTATGTCCTCAGTGCTACAGATCACATTCTTAAGCTTCACAATTAAAAGTTGGATGCGTCTTTCAATTTCCGCTTCGGGAAAACCCAACACTTTCAAGGTTTCCCTTACCTCTCGTAGTAATGGTATTTCGGCTAATTGTGTTTCAGATAAGCAGTCACTCGTATCGACAAGCTTCGGTTCCGGTGAAGGTGTCGTTGGCATTTCCATAGCCAACTATTGTACTCCCACTCGTCAACCTTTTGATTTGTTACGCCGCTTGTTGATCAGGCTTCTTTACTGCTTCTTTCGAATCAGGCTTCGGCAGTATGTGCTTGGGATTTTTTTGAGCTGCCCAACTATATGCGATGCTTCGTAAGTGTCCTGCTGTCGAACCGTCTGTTTTCGCTAGCTCACTATGAAGCAACGTCACTAATTCAGGAATAAGGGCACCCGCCTGCTCATCACCTAAGCCTTCACGTTTGAGAAGAGCACGTGCATCGTCTATGAGACGCTGAATTCCTTTATCCGCACCCGCCACTTCATGCTGTTCAACTGGTAGTCGACGTGGCTCAATAGGATGAAGCGGCTCCGAAGAAGAATGGGTCGTTTCCATAAAGTGAGCAGACGCTACTCCGATCAATTTTTGTATGCAAGCTAATTTTCTCAATATCTCACTTATAAACTATCTATTGGCGATAGTGCATACTATCAATTGGAGGCGCCGGCGAGAATCGAACCCGCGATGGGGGTTTTGCAGACCCCTGCCTTACCACTTGGCTACGGCGCCATGGACCAAAGCATAAGGAAAACTTCCGCCAGGGGAAAGCAGCAAGATGAAGATTGGGGGCTCCGCCGCCACGGGGGGTGTGAGGGGCAAGTGGAGGAGCTTTGGCGGCGGTGACTTTTCTTTGCTTCTTTCTTTGTGTGGTAGACAAAGAAAGAAGAAGGAAAGAACAACAAACTTTCGTTGGTTTCTATTCCGCAGCTTCTACCAACGGTTCTTCAAACGTTGCACTCTGGAGAATGGCAATAATCTGTTGCTCAATCGCTTCATCTACTGCGACTGGTGCAGATGCATTGATGGTGTAACCAGTATTTCCCTTCACTGTACTCACTTGGTAGAACCGTCGTGCTGGTTCATCGGCGACTGGCTGTGCTGTAAAGACGTGCAGCTGAACACTGTCGCCGTCGATATCTGTTTGCGTGGTATCCAGCGATGCGTAACTCGGCAACGTTGTAACGGAGCGGATACTAGCCGCACTGTAATCAACTGGGTTCATCGCTTGCGTTAAAGGTTCCTCTATAACAACCACCGTTGGGAACAAACCAGACACGGCTGCATCTGCTGAAAAAGCGGCGACTGTTTCTTCGGGAACACCGCGTTGTTGCAAGGTTGCTTCATCTAATACGCTCCAACCAGTCGGTAAACAGACCCCGACCGTGCCATCCCAATATTCTCGATTACAGATAGTTGCGGTGGCTCCATTGCCACCACAAGCGGTAAGAAGAAAGAGACCAAGCAAGAATGGGGTGAGGCGCTTCATGCCGGGCATCATACGGATGAACGCGGAGGACGGGATAGAGCCCGAATAGACAGATGGTAAAAAGGTTGCATAGCACCCATCTAGAGAATTGAGGGAAATGCGATTTTCTGCTACAATGTAAGGATTTATGAAGAGATACATATCCATACCATTAGCGATTGCCCTGTTGCCCACCACGGTGCTTGCCGCACTGCAAATTGATGTGGGCGATACCATTGCCGGACTCGGAACCGATATTTCTGTTCACGGTTTACTCGGCGACAAAGCAACACTCGTTATTGCACCACCATTTGGTAGTGAAATGGTGACGACGCTCACTGCGGAAGATGGATCTGCCTCTGTATTCATTCCAGGAAATGAACTGACCCAAGCCGGTGCTTACGGTGTCTCCTTAGAACAGGACGGCGCACCTCTCGGCACCTCGGCAAAATTTAACGTGAGTGCTGACAGTGTAGATATGGAGAATTCTGCTCTTCAATCTGACAGTACATACATACAAGCAGATGGACGCGACAGTGCTTCCGTTAGCGTGATTCTTCGTGACCGTTACAGTAACCCTCTCGCTGGTCGACCAGTGGAATTAATTTCAAGTCGTTCGAGTGACCGCGTTACCAAGGTAACAATGGAAACAGACGAGAACGGCGAACAGTTGTTCTCCGTCACTGCCAGCCAAGCTGGGGAAATTGCGCTTCGCGCCATTGATCTCCTCAGCGGACGCGCTTTGAATGCAGAACAAACCATTGCAGCTGGTTCGCTGACCCAGAGTATGGGCGGAACCTACACCGCTTCAGCTAGCAACATGCAGCTCTACGGTTCTGCTGATCGCAGCGGCGCAGGTAACAATGATTCTGCTGCCAGTCGTTTCTTCAATGCGATGGATGGCCGCGCTCTGTACGGACAAGTAGCGGGCTTCGACATTGTCGACTCGTTCGTCATTACGGCACCTACACAGATGCGTGCGAATGCATACGAGAACATGACGATTACTGCGGTGGATCAAAATGGTCGCGTGGTGGAAGACTACACAGGCACCGTGAACCTTGCTTCCACTGACCCACAAGCAGTCTTACCAAGCTTCGGCGAGATTACCTTCCGTGGTGCAGACTTAGGCAAGAAGACTCTCGTGCTCGGTTTGCGCTTTGCAACACCAGGCGAACAGATTCTCTACGTGGAAGACAGCACGGATCCAAATGTACACGGACAAGTAACGGTCTACGTTACGAGTGATGCCTCTTCGAATGCGATGCATTCGATTGTTATCACTAGTCACAAATCTGGCGATACGATTGCTGGTGAAACCGTAACATTAGAAGGAACTGCGCCTGCCTACCTTAACTTACTTGTAACTGGTGGTTCCCAAGACGTGGTCGGTGAATCTGATGTTGCTGGTAAGTTCTCGGTGATTGTTCCGTTGAACCCAGGTCAGACGGACCACACCTTACGTATTCGCGACCAGTCCGGTCAGCATGACTCGGGTAACTTGGTCTTAACGTTGGATGACACGGCGCCAGAGGTACAGAAATTTACCTTTACGCCGCCAAGTCCTGCCGAAAGTGAAGATGTCATTGCCCTTGCTGTTATTAAGGGTGAAAACATCAGCACTGTGACCATGCAAATTGGTGATGATGTGTACGGCATGGAACCGGTGAAGTCTGCTTCTGGTACCTACCAAGCACTCTTTTCTATCCCCTCTCTCGGTAGTTTCCAGCCAGTCTTAACTGCTGTTGATACTGCAGGAAACAAGACTGAAGTGCGCGGCACGATTGAAGTGCGCGCCAAAGGTTTACCAAAAGTTGAGAATGTAGAAGCGGATCCATTACCAAGTGCCGTGATGCTTCGTTGGGATGCAACTACGTCGAAGCAACCAGTGACTGGTTATCGCATTTACGTTGGTGACGCTCCGGGAAACTTTTCGTACACCCTTAATACAGACAAAGCCACGACCGCTGCAACCGTTGCCGGCTTAACACCTGGTAAAACCTATTACTTAGCAGTCACCGCTATCAGCGGAGATCTGGAGAGTATTGAAAAGAGTGACGTTGTAAGCACAACCGTTACGGGCTTGTCACTCACAGTGACACCAGGCAACAGCGCTTTGAGTCTTTCGTGGACGAAGGCCGGAGCTATGCCACTTCAAAGTTATAAGTTGGAGTATGGCGTCGAACCAAACGTGTTCTTGGAACAGCGTTTCATTAATGGTGAACTTACAACGTACACATTGCGCGATCTTTTGAACGGTGTGACGTACTACTTAAAGCTAACGCCGATCACTACGACCGGAAATATTATGGATGACATGGCTGCAAGTGGCGAAGGCGCCCCTAATTCCGCCTTAAGCGGCTTCCAACCTGGTCCATCGGACCCAATTCCCGATGACTTCCATGGTTCTGCTGATGAATTGCCACCTCTTGCTACGCATGGTGGTGCACCTCGTCAGCCAACCACTGGTATTCCTTCGTGGATGCTTTGGACGCTTGTGGCTGGTGGTGCCATTGCAACCTTTATGGTAATGAAGCGCCGCCGCTCACTTCGTACTACAGAAAGTTTCTTTGCTGCCATGGACGCCCATTACAACGGCAGTAATTTTCCACGATAACCCATGGGGAAACGCACCATCTCTATTGGAGGTGCAACGTATGACCTCTTTGTTCAAACAGAGGAAGGTTCTTTACCAGTAGAAAAGAACGAACACGCCTTTTTGCTGCCAATCGGCGCCAAAATTCGCGTGAAGAACGTGGTGGAAGCCTGCGGCGGTGGCGCTTCCAACACTTCGGTTGGTCTGGCGCGCCTTGGTTGCCAAGCTTCGTTCTGCGGTGTGCTGGGTGATGATCAATGGGGAGAGAAATTATTGGAGAACTTAAAGAAAGAAGGTGTGGATGTGTCGTGCGCAACAGTTGTTGAGCGGGAAACATCAAGTTTTTCTCTGATTCTCTCTGCTAGCAGTGGCGATCGCACAATTTTGTATGACCCAGGTACGAACGCACACTTGCATGACTCCAATTTCAATCGCGAACTCGCGAAAGAAAATGATTGGGTGTACTTGAATCACATTCAGGAAGATTCGTGCGTCATTCAAGATGATATTTCCGACATCTTAATTGGTGATGCATCGATTCGGTTCACCTGGAACCCAGGTGGCTGTCAGATTGAGGCTGGTATGAAAGAATCACGGAACCAAGCTTTGCTCAAACAGACTGACTTACTCCTCCTTA
>CAZXUD010000050.1:0-6966 GCA_964643805.1 uncultured Candidatus Peribacteria bacterium
GAAATTCAACGCCCTCTGCCGTAGCTCCGTGCAGCGTTACACCAAAGAATGGCGCGAAGTGGTAGAGCGCATGGGGCGCTGGGTAGATATGGATTGGGACTACCGCACCATGGACCCTGAATTTATGGAAAGTATTTGGTGGGTGTTCGGCGAACTACAGAAAAAGAAACTGATCTACGAAGGCCACAAGCCAATGCACATTTGCCCCCGCTGCGGCACTCCCCTTTCCAATTTTGAAGTAACGCAGGGTTACAAAGATATTACAGACTATGCCGCGACCGTAAAATTTCAATTAAAGGATGACCCGAAGACATTCGTTCTTGCTTGGACCACTACACCGTGGACGTTGCCAGGGAACTTGCTGCTCGCTGTAGGATCAAAGATTAAGTACGTGACTGTTTCCCACGAAGGCAGCAATTACATTGTTGCCCGACCCCAAGTTGAAAATGTCTTTAAAGGAAAAGAGTACCAAGTGACAGGTGAAATCAGCGCGAAGGATTTAGTCGGCAAGAAGTACACGCCACTCTTTCCGTACTTTGCGAAGGACTACAAGAATGCCTTCCGCATTGTCACCGGTGACTTTGTCACGACGGATGAAGGCACTGGCATTGTGCACATTGCACCAGGTTTCGGCGAAGATGACTTCCGCACCGGAGAAAAAGAGAAACTGCCGTTGCTACAACATGTGACGATGGAAGGAACATTTGTTTCTGAGGTCACTGACTTTGCTGGTGAACTGGTGAAGCCCAAAGATGACTCGAGCAAGATGGACCGAAAGATTGCCGAGTGGTTGGAGAAGAACGGCAAACTGTTTAAGGCAGAAAGTTTTAAGCACACGTACCCACACTGTTGGCGTTGCGATACGCCGTTGCTCAACTATGCCACCAGTTCTTGGTTTGTGGCGGTGGAAAAATTGAAGGCAAAGATGCTCGCAAATAACGCCAAAACGAAGTGGGTGCCAAGCCACATTCGTGACGGCCGTTTCGGCAAATGGCTGGAGAATGCGCGCGACTGGGCCATCAGCCGTAACCGCTACTGGGGTACGCCATTGCCTATTTGGCGCTCCGCCGAAACGGGAGATATGGAAGTTATCGCTAGTCGCTCTGATTTAATGGCGCATGCGCCAGCCCGCTTTACGCAGGTGACCGCAGTACGCCATGGCCAGAGTGAGGGGAATTTGATTCCGCTCTACCAAGGTGTTCCACCCGGCACGAGCCTGACGGACTTAGGCAAGAAACAAGCTCAAGCCGTAGGAGCTTCTTTAAAGGATCAAGCCGTCGATATTATTTATAGCTCTCCCCTCGCCCGTGCGCAGGAAACTGCTGCTCAGATTGCGAAGCAGACAGGCGCAAAGGTTATCGTCGACGACCGCCTCGCCGAAGTGACGTTTGGTGATTACGAAGGCAAGACAGTGGACTTTGATGATTTGAGTTTTGTGAAAGCGAGACGCGCTCACAAATTAAAGGAGAAGAGTCCGGAGAGTATTTACCACTTCCCTGGTATGGAAACCTGGGACGATGTGCAGAAACGTGTAGCTGATTTCTTGAAAGAGAAGCTACCGATGCACCGCGGTGAGCACATCGTCATTGTGACGCACGCTGATCCTCTGCAGAATGTGAAATACTTTTTCAATCGAGAGGACCCGCTCAAAATTTCGCATCAACCGTATCCACGATTTGCGGAAGCCCACACATTTTTCTGGGACCAACACCGCAATGACCAAATGGATCTCCATAAAGATGCCATTGATGACATCGTGTGGCCTGGCAGCAAGTCCAAGGCAAGCGTGTCGTTAACAATGGTTCGCCATGGCAAGACTGATTGGAACGCCAGCGGCAAACTTCAAGGCCACGAAGATATTCCCTTAAATGAAGAAGGTCAGAAACAGGCGGATGCTGTTGCCAAGAAACTGAAGAAAGAAAAATTTGATGTCATTATCACGTCCGATTTAAAGCGTGCGCGCCAAACAGCAGATGCCATTGCAAAAGAGTTAGGCATGAAGAACATTGTTGAGTGGAAAGAATTACGTGAGCGCGATATTGGTGAGTGGAAAGGCAGCACGGTTGAAGCAGTGCTCGAAAAATATCCATCACCTTATGAAATAGATACCTTCCACCATCTCACTCCCAAAGGTGGCGAATCTCTCACCGAATTTTTGCAACGGTCGCATGGGTTAGCCGATCGTCTCTCCAAAGAGTTTGCTGGCAAGCGCGTCTTGATGGTGACCCATAGTGGGGTAATGTGCGCTCTGCGCATGGTCACCGATGGCTGGTCGTTGATGGATGCCGTCGAATGGGACCCAAAGAATACGGAAACTATTTCCGTTACTGTGAATCCCCTCCTTCGCCGTATTCCAGAAGTGCTGGACTGCTGGTTTGAGAGCGGCTCCATGCCGTATGCTCAAAATCACTTTCCATTTTCAGCCCTAACTGGAGCCAAAAAGAAGGATGTGAAGCCCGTAGGTTTCCCAGCAGATTTTATCGCCGAAGGCATCGACCAAACCCGCGGCTGGTTCTACACCTTAACGGTTCTCTCCACTGCTCTTTTTGATGAGCCGGTCTTTAAGCACTGTGTGGTGAACGGAACGGTGCTTGCTGAGGACGGTAAGAAGATGAGTAAGCGGTTACAGAATTATCCTGACCCGATGAAGCTGGTAGAAAAGTTTGGTGCCGACGCCATTCGCTTTACGCTGATGAGTTCGCCCGCGGTGCGCGGCGAAGATTTGCGTATGAGCGAAAAACTAACGGAAGAAAGTGTGCGCCAAGTCTTGCTCCCGTTGTGGAACATCTACAGCTTCTTCGTCACGTACGCGAATGCTGCCAAATTCCAGCCGGGTGATACCAGACGTCACTCCACGCATCCGCTCGATCGTTGGATTCGCGCAGAAGTGCAAGACCTGGTGAACCGCATGACCAAACAATTAGATGGCTATGATCTCTCGGCAACGTGCGCAGAAATTCATGACACCATTGATGCGCTAACGAACTGGTACGTACGTCTCTCTCGTCGCCGCTTCGCGGGCAAGAGCGTGGAGAGTGACGATGCGAGCGTTCAAGCTGGTATAGATGTGAGTGATGACGATCAACATGATGCATTGCAGACGCTCTTCGATGTGCTGCTCACCTTCAACCAAGTCCTCGCTCCGTTCTGTCCGTTCATTACAGAAGCGATTTACTTGAATTTGGCAGCTGGTCCGAATGGATCGATTCACCTGACCGATTGGCCAGAGGTCCGCAAATTAACCGATGAGGAACAACGTCTGCTGACGAAGACGCGCTTACTCCGCATCATCGTTTCGCTCGGTCTTTCAGTTCGCAGCGACCAGAAGTTGAAGGTACGCCAACCTTTGAGCAGTGCCACCATCGCAGTGCCACCCGCTTTGATGAAAGGCGCCGCACTCAGTGCTGAGGATATCGCTCTCATTAAACAAGAACTCAATGTGAAGGCGGTAGAACTCACCGAAGACCCCGGCGCGCTCGCCGAAGCCTACGTGCAAGTTGATGCGCGGAAGGCTGGCCCACGCCTCGGTGGTCGTGTGCAGGAGATTATCCGTGCCGGTAAGAGTGGTGACTTCACGGTGCGCGATGATGGTTCCATTTTGATCTTGGATGAAGTGTTAACGCCGGAGGAAGCTCAAGTGATCTACCGCGGTAAAGAAGGCCAGACGGTTGCCGCAAACAAAGGTGTCGTCGTGAGTTTGAACACGCAGATGAGTGATGAATTGGAATCAGAAGGTATTGCACGTGATTTGATTCGTGCCATTCAAAAACTGCGAAAAGAGACCGGCTTACAATTCACAGATGACATCAATCTCTCGGTTGAGGGTGTCGATGATGTCATTGGAACGCACAAAGATCTCATCAGTCGCGAAACGCGTTCGACCTTTGCTCCGAACGACGGAGAGAAGCACACCATGGAACTGGGTGAACGCAAGGTGACGATTGCCTTCACAAAGCGATAAACTCTGCCCATGGCTGACGAACCGAAGCGGATGTCGGGCCCCTTACGGATTGCGATTAAATTCGCGCTCAATATTTTATTGGTGTGGGGACTGGTGAACTATGCCGGCGATTATATTGATGTGACCGGCGGACTCGCTGCCTACATCGTCATTGGTGCACTCATCACCTTGATGAATATTATTCTGCGACCAATCTTAAATCTTGCGACCGTGCCGCTGCGCTGGTTCGCAACTGCGGTCGCTGTCATTCTTGTAAATGGACTCTTCGTGTGGGCAACCTTGTGGATTACAGACCGCATGGACCCTAGCATCGTTACACTGCAAATCGAAGGTGGCATCATCGGTTGGATCGTAATTGCCCTCGCTTTCGGCATCACCAACTGGCTGATGAAAATTACGTTGAAATAATAATGTCATCCTGAGGAGCCCCGTTGTTGCGCTTCGAGACGGTCGCTTCGCTCCCTCCTCAGCGTGACAACGAGAGGGGCGTCTCGAAGGAAGACATTAAAGAGTCTTCTTCACAAAATCATTCAGTACCTGACTTAAGCCTTTGATTGCTGCCTTAATCGGCATCTTGTTGAAGGACGAGATAATTTCAAAATTATCCTTTTCTCGTTGGTAACCAAAGACAATAAAGCCTGGTACACCAAGGTTTTTGAGGAATTCTTCGACCTTCTTTTTCACATCTTCATTATCCATAGAATGAGGGGAAATCGCTGGTATCATACATTATTGCGTAATTGACTATTTTTAATAAATATGTTTAAATATATAAAGCCCACAGATCTTCATCTCACTCCTTCGCCGGAGAAAGTTCGAGGTTTATATGGGTCGCTTTCTGTTCTTTGGCTCCTTCCTCATTACCATTGGCTGCATTGTAGCAGCTTCCAAAATGGCCACTCTGGAAGGCCAACTGATCTGCCTGGGAGGCGGTGTACTGCTCGGTGCCGTACTAGTCTCTCGTGGCAGGCAATTGCTGGCTCGTCGTTGAGCCGGTCGTGGCGGGCACCTGTGAACCTTTGTTCGCAGGCTGCTCGCCCTTTTTTATTTCTCGCCAATTGCCAGGAAACAGCGTGTCCAGTTTTGCACGAAATATTTCTATGCATCCTTCAGGCTCACAAACACATGTGGCTTGTTCACCATTACACGGAAACTGAACAATCGCCATGGCCTCGGCATTATATTTTTTGAGGGCACGCTTCACATATTCTTCTGCTGCGTCACGTGTCTCTTTTGGCACATAGGAGAGAATGCCACTTTGCGAAATCCAGGCCTCAAATGTAGTTGTTCCATGCATAAAGAAGAGCCCATGCTACCCCCAAGCCGGGCTCAATCAATAATTTCCTTGTGTTTAGGCTGCTTCAGCTTGAGGCTCTAAACACTGTTCTATTTGTTCCCGCACCGCCTCTCTCCGTACTCTAATCAGGCCGAACTCTCCCATTTCGCCTGGTTTTAGAGTAAGTAAAAAGGATCGTATATCAATCTCGGATGCATGGGCTTTTGTGGGCGATAAATGCCCCACCTGCGCATGATATTCACGAATCGCCTGAATTGCTTCTCGGTACGTGTGAACATGTTTTGAGCCATTTTCAGCAGCTGGAATGGGACCAAAGACCGTAAAGTCTGAATACCGGTAAAGCTTGTCGGCGCGTAACTCTTTGGGTAATTGATAAAAATCATCAACAGTGACTGTTTCGAGTTCTACACATGTATCGAGTGGCGACATAGAAGTGGAGGAAAAAGTTTTACGCATTCAAGCTTCCGCAATTCCCAGCGTCAATGCGCTACGACAAGCGAAGTGGACGTCCTAAATTTCTGTAAAAAATATTTACAACACTTTTTATTTACGCTTCACTAGTTATGTTCATTTTTTCTGGCTCCATGAAGAACACGTCGTATTTCGTAACATGTTGCCAGAATTACAAATAATTGTTTTATGACCAGAACGAATACCACCGGCTTGCAGAGAATTATTGAAGCAGCAGGGCTGGAATCCAACCAGGCGAGTCTCTACATAGCAGGGCTTAGCCTCGGTAGTGCACCTGCTTCTGAGTATGCCAAGCAAACAAACTTAAATCGCGTGACTGCCTATAACTATTTAGAGGAACTCACGAAGAAGGGCATCTTCACCGCCGTGCGCAAACCGAATGGCCGCTGGTACGCGCCTGTCGCGCCAGAGTTTCTGGCGCTCGAAGCGCGGAAGAATGCAGATGCCTTGCAACGCGCTCTTCCGGAGCTGCGCTCCCTTCAGGGCGCGGGTCACCGTAGTCCACTCGTCCGATTTTTCGAGGGGTGGGAAGGCGTGCGCCACGTCTACGAAGATTCTCTGACTGCCAAAAGCGAGCTGTTGAACTTCGCGAACTCCGCCATTGTGCGTGAGCACTGGCAAACTTACGACACGGACTACGTGCAAGAACGCGTCAAACGCGGCATCTCACTGCGCGGTATTGCACCAGACGATGCCACCGGGCGTCGCGTGCACGGGGAAGATAAACAGAATCTCCGTGAGATTCGTTTGGTACCAGCCCGCACGTTCAATTTCGATAATGAAATTAACGTCTACGACAATAAGGTTGCCATTATCTCCTTTGGCGAAAGAGACGATGACATGTTCGGCGTGATTATTGAGAGTAAAGAAGTGGCTGAAACGCAGCGCCAAATTTTTGAAATGGCCTGGCGCTACGCCGGTCAACGCTAAAAAGTCGGCTGTTTTTGGCTCTTACAAGGGCTGAACGACCCCTCAAGATTTGCACACAGAGTTTCAATAGATGCAAATATCGTGTTGTTCATTTTCTCTACAACTTAAAAATGACACCAAAACTGTACTTGCAAGAGGTGAATTGAAAGGCGTATCACAGGCGCATGCACATGCTTCCATCAACACCACCGAATATGAAACAAGAAGAGGCTGAACTGAAATGGCTGACCGGGCTGGTTGAAAAAGCCAGGACAGATGGGCGGTCCTTTCCTCGTTTTTCTGCAGAACTTCTGCGTCAGCAAAACTT
>CAZXUD010000051.1:0-6958 GCA_964643805.1 uncultured Candidatus Peribacteria bacterium
GAGCTCCGGACTTATAAACCGGCGGTCGGTGGTTCAAATCCCCCCTGGCCCACCAAAAAATAAATTACACATTCTCAGTAATAATTTTCCCACTCTCACGTCTTCATACACGAAACTGTTCTTTGGGCCTCTGTACCAATAGGTATACGCCCAGGAACAGTTATCTTAAATTGCATAAATTGACTTATAAAAAAGAGTGGCGATAATGCCACTATGTCTACCAACACTGAACCAGTCCTCGATTTAAATGCCTTTGGTCAAGAAGTCAGTGAATCAGCGAGTAATTACGCTGATATAAGCCGGGAGGTATCCTCTCATCCAGATTACACACCAGACAAAATCGCTCTTCTCATAGCCAGTAGAGATTCATTTTACGAAGCGACCTTTGAAATAACGCTCGCAGCAATTCGTAAGGTATTAGGAAACGCTGCTTTGGTGCGTAAAGTTATCGCAACTGCACACGATAAAGTCGCTGATAATTTGTATCATGGTGCGAGCAACATTCCGGCGATCTGGAAAGAAGAGTTGGCAGTTCGTATCGCATTGTTGATACCAGTATCTCAAAAGGCTTAAGCTAACTGACGTTTCACAAAATCTTCCGCCTCTGATTTTTTGGTAATCTCTTTGGCTAGCTGCTTTTCATAAAGCTCTTTCAGGACTTCACCGACTCGCGCACCAGGTTGAATACCAAGGATCTGCATTACTTCCTCCCCCTTCAACAACGGTTTTGGCGGTAATGGATGAGAATCTAAGAAGTGGTTGTAATCAGTAACAATGCTTTCGTAAAAGTCATAGGTTCCAGGATTTGTTCCTGCTACATCGAGCCAGAATAACTGCAAAAGATCAACAAACCACGGGTGGTAATACCAATGCGCCTTGCGTTTATCGTCCATCTTTTCAAAGGAGCCCATCATCATGTGGTGCTCTATCAGCCAGCAAATTTTGTCTCGGCGCGCACCCGGGCATTGCAATCGGTCGAGCGCGGCTTTCGCAATTTCTGCACCCTTCTGAGCATGCTGATTAAAATGAATACGATCAGCTTCGATGGAGAAGGTCACTGGCTTTCCAATATCATGGAACAACGCTCCCCACCGGATATCGGCTTTGTGGTCTTCAGTATAAGCAGCGACCACCCGCATGATGTGCATCCAGACATCTCCTTCTCCATGCATTGCAGCCGGCTGTGCAACACCTTTACAGGCGTGCAGCTCCGGCAGCAGGTATTCCAGAATGTCCGTCTCCCACAAGTCTTCAAATGCGATGTGGGGATACGGTCCGAGGAGGATTTTCTCTAGCTCTTGGAATTTCCTTGTTCCGGAAAGCAATTCGATGTTTTTGGCTTTCTTATGCAGTGCTTTATAGGTCTCGGGATGGTATTGGCCATCAATCAAAGCTTTGAAGCGAACAGCACGTAGTAAGCGCAGTGCATCATGTTCAATCCGAACTTCCGGTTCGCCAATGAAACGGATAAGGCGTTCATGCAGGTCTTTTTCACCATCAAACGGATCAAATAATTCACCCGTGATCGGTTGCCAGTAGATTGCATTCACGGTGAAGTCGCGACGCGCGGCATCTTCTTTTTTATCTTTCGTGAATACGACGGATTCAGGATGTCGACCATCCGATGCTTCATCGTCTTTGCGAAAAGTGGTGACTTCAAACGTCGTACCACCTGCGGAAACTAATACGGTACCAAGGTCTGCAGATGATCCATCGGTTTTTGGAAATAATTTTTGGACGAGTGCCGGCTCGGCACTAGTCGCAATATCAATATCATGAGGAATCTTGTCCATCAGCATGTCGCGTACGCCACCACCCACCCACCAGGCCTCTTCTCCAGCCTCCTGGAGGGCCTCTACCAGCTTGAGCGCTTGTTCACCGTGCTTTGTCCCAAGCGTACGATCAATGATGTCTACAGCGATAGGCACGGACCAAGTATGAATTAAGAATGAGCAATTAGGAAATCGGTGTAAACTGGGGACAATGCTCAACTTTGCAGTCGCTGGCGTTCCGATTGGCACTCCAAGCCCTGGTGGCACAGTGAAAGGGCTGGAGTACGCGCATTTCCTCGGGATTACCGCCATGGAAATGGAATGGGTGCAGAGCGTGCCTACGAATCCTGACCGGATTAAAGAAATCCGGAAAGCGGGTGAATTCTTAAAAATGTATTTAACAGTACATGCCCCTTATTACATCAATCTTAATTCGCCCGAGAAGGCAAAGCTGGAAGCCAGCAAGAAGCGCATCCTCGATGCGCTCGAGATGGCGGAGCTGGCCGGAGCACATTCCGTCTGCGTTCACCCGGCTTTCTATTTAGGAATGGAACCTGCCAAAGCCTACGAAAACATCCGCAATGCCGTGGAGGACATCATGACAAAGAAAAAGAAAATTGCGCCGAAGGTTAACCTCGCTTTTGAGACTATGGGTAAAGTGGCTCAATTTGGCACTTTAGAAGAGGTTTTGAAGCTCAGTAAAGAGTTCGGTATTTACCCCTGTATTGACCCTGCACACATGCATGCTCGTACGAACGGTAAATGGAACACCACCAAAGAATGGAACACGATGTTTGATATCTATGAGAAATACTTAGGTAAGAAGTCACTGAAGAGCATGCATATGCACTTCTCTGGTATTGAGTACACAGAGAAAGGCGAACGTCGACATTTGCCCTTTCAAAAGAGCGATGCGAAGTGGAAAGACTTTCTGAAAGTGCTCAAAGACAGGGGTGTTGAAGGCACGGTTGTCAGCGAATCCCCTCTCCTTGAGGAAGACACGCTTCTGTTGCAGAAGACATTTAAAAAATTATGATACTCTAGGTCCAGATTCCCCTATTTCTTTTATGAATCTCGCTATCAACGGATTTGGCCGCATTGGTCGACAAGCGCTTCGTATCATTTTATCCAAACATCCTGATATTAACGTTGTCTTGATAAACGATTTAACCGATGGCGAAACGCTCGCGCATCTTTTGGAATTTGATTCCACCTATGGTCATTTTGATTGTGGTGAGGATGCTTGTTTTAAAGATGGCATATTGCATACAAAGCACGGAAAGATTCGAACCACTGCGAGTAAAGACCCAGCGACGTTACCGTACAAAGAATTAAAAGTAGATGTGGTATTGGAATGCACTGGGCGTTTTACAAAGCGCGATGAAGCCGCACTACATTTACAAGCTGGCGCGAAGAAAGTAATTATCTCTGCACCCTGCAAAGATAAAGCCGATGGCACGTTTTGCATTGGTGTGAACGAAGATCAATACGATCCAAAGACCATGGACGTCATCAGCAACGCTTCTTGCACCACCAACTGCTTGGCACCAATGGCAAAAGTTCTTAATGATGCCTTCGGCATTGTCCAAGGTTTTATGACTACGGTGCACAGCTATACCAACGACCAAAACCTCTTGGATCTACCACACAAGGATTTGCGCCGAGCCCGAGCTGCTGCGGTAAACATCGTGCCGAGCTCAACGGGAGCAGCGACGGCGATTGGCCTCGTGATTCCAGAATTAAAGGGCAAATTAGACGGTATGTCGCTCCGTGTGCCTACCCCTACGGGCAGTATTACCGACCTTGTTTGTATGGTGGAGAAGGATTGCACCGTGGAAGAGGTTAATGATGCCTTTAAGAAGGCTTCGGAGAAGAAAATGAAAGGCATCTTAGGCTATGAAGAACGCCCGCTGGTTCTGAAAGATTACGTGGGAGACCCACGCAGTTGCATCATTGATGCGCCTAATACGTTCGTACATAAGGAAAATGGCCAGACAATGGTCAAAGTACTTGGCTGGTACGATAACGAGTGGGGTTACAGTAATCGCCTTGTAGAGTTGGCAAAGCTGATAGGCAGTAAGTTATAATGACCTCTTATGAGTAAAAGGATTGCCAAAGCACTAGAAACTTTAGAAACCGAAATGCTGGCTACTGATGGAGATATATCTTCAGTAAAGCACGAAGCAGACGGCACAAAACGAGAAGCACTGATTGCGGGCATTGATAAGCGATCTGCAAAAGTGAAGAATCATTTTTCAAAGGTTCTCTCCATCATGGGAATTGGCGCATCGGATATTTCGGACCGGGTGGGAGCTTTCTTTGAACGCGTTGCAGAAATTGGCGCCTTTTCAATAAACCCAGAGACACAGCAACGAATGCGCACCTACGTAGAAGAAGCCCGTACGGCTTTTAACACAGTGTGTAATGAAGACCGTTTGCGAATTTATCCAGGTGATTTAGAGGAGCCAGAGCCGCCAAAACGTAACCGCGGTACCCCGAAGAAAACGGCAAGTAGAACGCGAAAGAAGCTGAAGTAATTTACTCAGGCTTGTCCTTATCATCGACCACTTCAGCATCAACAACCTTCTCCTCTTTCTTTTCACCTTCCTTTTGCTGACCTTCTTTTGCGGCGGCTTCATAAATCAGCTTACCGATCTCTTGAGTCTCACGGCTAAGTTCTTCGGTCGCTTTCTTTAATTCATCGGCTGACGCATTTTCATTCTTGAGTAATTCTCGAAGGTCATTCATCTTCGTGTTTACCTTCTTCTTTAGGTCATCGCCAATCTTCGCATCATGCTCCCGCATCTGTTTTTCAAGATTGAAAATCATTGCGTCGGCATTATTGCGGGCATCCACTAATTCGCGCTTCTTCTTATCGCTTTCGGCATTTATTTCAGCGTCTTTCTGCATCTTCTCAATTTCTTCTTTGCTTAAACCTGTAGAGCCTTGAATGGTGATGTGCTGCTCTTTATTCGTGCCTTTATCCTTCGCAGTCACATGCAGAATACCGTTCGTATCAATGTCGAATGTCACCTCGACCTGTGGAACGCCACGAGGGGCTGGTGGAATACCATCAAGAATGAAACGACCAAGAGACTTGTTATCAGCAGCCATCTCACGATCGCCCTGGACCACGTGAATCTCGACGGATGGCTGGCTATCAGCTGCGGTGGAGAAGACTTGGCTCTTCTTGGTAGGAATCTTGCTGTTTCGTTCAATGAGCTTTGTGGATACACCACCCAACGTTTCAAGACCGAGTGAGAGAGGTGTTACGTCCACCAAGACGATATCTTTGTGGATGTCGCCGCCCATCACGCCAGCCTGAATGGCGGCACCGATAGCGACCACTTCATCTGGATTCACACCTTTGTGTGGCTCTTTACCAAAGAGCTCTTTGACCTTCGCGTACACAGCAGGCATGCGTGTCATGCCGCCGACAAGGACCACTTCTTGAATGTCGCTCTTGCTCACGCCTGCATCTTTGAGTGCGCGCTCACAAGGCTTCACCGTAAGCTCGATTAAGTCGTTCACCAAACTCTCTAATTTGGCACGACTCAACTTCAAATTCATGTGCTTCGGTCCACCGGCATCAGCAGTAATGAATGGCAAGTTGATGTCGGTCTCCGTGGTGCTACTCAATTCAATTTTAGCCTTTTCTGCCGCCTCTTTCAGGCGTTGTAGAGCAATACGATCTTTGCGCAGATCAATCCCCTGGTCCTTCTTAAATTCATCCAAGAGCCACTCAATAATAAGCTCGTCGAAGTTATCACCACCGAGGTGTGTGTCACCGTTTGTGGCTAACACTTCAAACACGCCATCAGCAAGATCCAAGATCGAAATATCGAACGTTCCACCGCCTAAGTCGTACACCGCGATCTTATGTTCGTTTCCTTTATCTAAACCATAGGCCAATGCGGCTGCCGTTGGCTCGTTGATAATACGAACGACCTCAAGACCAGCAATCTGACCGGCCTCTTTGGTTGCCTGGCGTTGCGAGTCATCAAAATAGGCTGGCACCGTGATGACAGCCTTATCCACTTTCTGTCCTAAGAAGGCCTCGGCATCTAATTTCAATTTTTGGAGAACCTTGGCGCTAATTTCTTGTGGAAGCATCTCTTGTTCTTCAACTTCAATAACAGCGCGACCTTCTTTGCCTGATTTTACAACGAACGGCATGGAAGCAGATTCTTTATTCACCTCTTCAAAACGTCGTCCAATAAAACGCTTCGCAGAGAAAATTGTATTCTGAGGGTTCGTGACGGCCTGACGCTTTGCGGGTGTACCAACAAGCACATCGCCATTGTTAAAACTGACGACAGATGGAGTTGTGCGATTGCCTTCTGCATTGCTGATGACGGTTGGTTCACCGCCTTCTATCACTGCCATGCAGGAGTTCGTTGTACCTAAGTCAATTCCAATAATTTTAGACATGAGTTGTATAAGGAAATTGTCACTCTAAAGTGTAGAGTGCTAATTATCCCTGGTCAAGCCCCTATCTTCATACATTTCACTTAATAAGTAGGGTTCCAGATTATTTGTAACACTAAGATACTTTATGCAAATCGCTGGCCAAATCTCATCGATGCTCGGCAATTTATCAATCATTAAATGAGGGCAGAAACTATTAAAAACTTTCTGTCTCACTTCGCAAACTTTGTCCTTCGTCCAGTCGTACATTTTTCCGTCTTCTCTTGGTTTTAGGTAATAATCGGATTTACTTACTAGCTCACTGAGTTTCTTTTCTGAATTTGGCATCTCTTTTAACAAATCTAGTAAAAGAAAATCTACCACTGCCCTGGTAAAACTTTGTTTCAATTTCTCAATGTTAGCCTCAACAGGCAATTCCTTCTCCAGTCTGCGAACAGACCTGACATACTCTTGACTAAGGTCAGCCCGAACAACGGTGAGCATTGCGTTGGACATACCTTATTGTTTAATAATAGTAGAGATTTGTCAAGCACAGAATTACTGGCTCTGCTACACTTCTAACCATGTTTTTAGATGAAGCGACTATTACCGTGCAAGGAGGTCCTGGAGGCCGTGGCTGTGTCAGCTGGCGGCGGGAAAAGTATGTGCCAATGGGCGGCCCAGACGGTGGTGACGGCGGTAATGGCGGCAGCGTCATTCTTATTGCCGATCCTAACACCGATACTTTGAGTGACTTCGCAGCCAAGAAAAAATTCGCC
>CAZXUD010000052.1:0-6899 GCA_964643805.1 uncultured Candidatus Peribacteria bacterium
TAAGATAGTGACATTTTTTATACTTTTTGCCGCTTCCACAAGGACATGGGTCATTACGGCCCACTCCATCGAAAGACGTAGCCGGCTTACCTTGAGCAGGACGATTTGCTGAACGCACTTCTATGGGATTGCCAGACTGACTTCCCGAAGTTTTCCCATTTGGCCCAACACCTGTCTGCGTAAGTTCCGCTTCAATTTCTGCTTCGTTGGTTTGTAAGTTCTGGAGTTCATCCTCTTCTTGCTTCGCAAAAATTTGCGGTGCGAAGAGACGGAGATCTGCCTGGAGCAAAGTGCGCACGATGGTTGATTCAATCGTAGCTAATAACTGCTGGAATCCGCGGAAGCCCTGATCTTTGTATTCAATTAACGGATCGCGCTGAGCGTAACCAGAGAACGCCACTTGTTCTCGTAAGTGTGCCATCGCATCAATGTGGTCCATCCAGTGCGTATCAATGGACTGGAGAGTTACCACGCGTTCCGCTTGAGCCACAACGTTAGCTTCTTCTCGTCCGCATTTCTCTTCGTAATAACCAACCGCTAGATCGAGGAGGTACTGTAACAATTTGTCTGAATCTTTGAACGATGCCAATACTTCCGGAGTGGTAGGTTGTTTAAAGCCTGGCTGCAGAGCTGCCATAGATTCTGAAATCTCTTTCAGGCTCCACTGTTCGTAATCATCGCTAGTAGCGTGCGCGTCTACAATTGCCTTAATTTCTTTCTCGATGCCCTCAATGACATCTTGGTGCAGTGGCTGCTCATCAGTTCCATTGTCTTTGCTTCCATCACCAAGGCGCGTGAGAATTTTTTGGCGGCGTGTGTAAATAATTTCGCGGTGCTTGTTCATGACATCGTCGTACTGAACTACGTGACGACGAATATCAAAGTTGCGACCTTCCACACGCTTCTGTGCGCTTTCAATACTGCGCGAGACCATACCGTTTTCGAGTGGCTGGTCATCAGGCACATTGAGGCGCTCCATCATCGACTTCAAGCGGTCACCACCAAACAGACGCATTAGCTCATCTTCCATAGAAACGAAGAACTGGCTTTCTCCTGGATCTCCTTGGCGTCCCGCACGACCACGTAACTGGTTGTCGATGCGGCGTGCTTCGTGGCGTTCCGTACCGAGAATGGCCAGACCGCCGAGGGCGGCGATGCCTTCGCCGAGTTTAATGTCGGTTCCACGACCGGCCATGTTTGTGGCAATCGTGATTGCACCTTTTTGGCCTGCCTTAGCCACAATATCCGCTTCTTTATCGTGCTGTTTTGCGTTGAGAATTTCATGAGGAATATTCATTTGAGTGAGCAAGGCGCTCAAGGCTTCAGACTTTTCGATGGACGTGGTGCCCACCAAGACTGGTTGGCCTTTTTCATGTTTCTCTTTGGCAATTTTTGCAACGGCGCGGAACTTTGCTTCCACCGTTCGGTAAATAGAGTCCGCTTTGTCGTCACGGACAATCGACCGATTGGTTGGAATAACAATCGTGCGAACTTTGTAGATAGATTCGAACTCTTCTTCCTCCGTTTTTGCCGTACCCGTCATGCCCGCTAATTTGTTGTAGAGACGGAAGTAATTTTGGAAGGTGATGGTGGCTAAAGTTTTGCTTTCACGTTGGACCGGCACTGCCTCTTTCGCCTCAATGGCTTGGTGTAACCCATGACCATAGCGGCGACCTGGCATGAGACGTCCAGTGAACTCATCCACGATGATGATTTCATTATTCTTTACCACGTAATCGACATCTTTTTGGTAAATAGCCTGTGCGCGTAAGGCTTGTTCAATGTGGTGAACCTCTTCAAATCCTTTATCAGTGTAAATATTCTCAATACCGAGTAACTCTTCCATCTTCTTAATGCCTTCTTCTGTCAGTGTGGCTACACGCTGTTTCTCATCTTTGTTGTAGTGCACATTTTCTTGCAAGCCCCGCACTAATTGGGAGTAACGGATATATTTCTCTGTCGACTCTTGGGCAGGCTGACTGATGATGAGCGGCGTGCGCGCTTCATCAATAAGAATGCTGTCCACTTCGTCGACGATGGCGTAATTAAGACCACGTTGTACTTGCCGCGATAGTGATGAAGCCATGTTGTCGCGCAGATAATCGAACCCGAACTCATTGTTCGTTCCGTAGGTGACGTCGCTGGCGTATGCCTCGGTGCGCTCGCGATTATTCTTTTCGTGGACAACGACGCCCACGGTGAGACCGAGTGCTTCGTACAATAAGCCCATCCAAGCGGAGTCGCGTTTTGCCAAGTAATCGTTGACCGTCACAACGTGTACACCTTTATTGCTGAGTGCGTTGAGGTACACCGGCAAGGTACAAACGAGCGTTTTACCTTCACCTGTTTTCATTTCGGCAATATTTCCTTTGTGCAGCACAATGCCGCCTAAAATCTGCACATCGAATGGCACCATGTTCCACACCAATTCTTGAGCGCCAATTTTTATAGACTTTCCTTGAAGCAATTCGCATGCACGAATACAAACCGCAAAGGCTTCGACCATGACATCATCAACAGTGGCTCCAGCCGCAACGCGTGCCTTCAATTCTTCGGTTTTCTTGGGTAAATCAGCCAGCGTTAGCGCCCGAATTTCGTCCTTCTGGCCGAATTCACGTACTTTCTTTACCAAAGGACGAAGCTTTTTAAGCTCCTTTTCATTGGGATCACCAAGAAACCGGTTCAATGTATCGAATATCGCCATTTCCGGTACAGGGTAGCGGAAACGAGGCTTGGGCACGCAGAAAAACCCATAAAATCTTCTCTATTTTTGCAGACATATTCTCGCAATAAATGCAGAATCTCGCTCCATGATTCATTCATTACCAGAACTAAGCCCGGCAGACGCATTGGGCGTTGAGCTCGAAACACACTCTGCGTTCTCTGAAATTACGAGTCTTGTCATAAAATATGGTCCAACTTCTACCGAAGTACACCAATACATGGAGTCTATTAAAGACCCTATACTCCGAGAATTGGTGAAATACGTACGCGATGCAGTAGGGCGCAGGATTGATGAAAGCTGTAACAACAGTGATATAAATTTAAATTAATTCTTTACCATCCTCGCCCGTACCAAGGTAGTAACAATTCTTTTTTGTAGGAAAGAGTTTTTAAGAAATTTGGCAGTACATCACCTATTTCCTTTAGGTTCGCCGGAGACAGTCCTTTCTCATCAATAACTTTCTGGTGTTCTTCTATCAACTCCCCTGCCCACGACAAATGAGTTGGCACTTGCTTTGCAAATTCTTCGAGGGTGAGGTGGGTTGGTTCCGTCCACCTATCAGAACCAAAAGTTCGCGCAATGAGTTCCTGTTTTTTTGTGGAATGGAGCCAAAGAAATTCATCGGTATCTGTTCGGGCGCGATATAAATCGCTGAGATGGATACCAGCGACAGGAATATTCAATTGATCGGCCATGACATTCGCATAGGCAACACCTACGCGCAGACTAGTGAAACCACCAGGACCAACAATACAGGCAATTTGGCTGAGGTCTTGATACGTGGTACCAGCGTCTGAAAGCACAGATTCAACCATAGGAATCAGTTCATGGTCCCCAATGCGATGATCGCAAGGAACACTACTGAGTGCCTTATCTTCCTGAATATAGGCGATAAGGCCGTGATGGCTTGCAAGGTCGAGAAAGAGGCATTTCATATCCGAGTAGACTCATCTTCTAGTACTCTAGTCTTCTATGGCAAAGATTTCGGTCATCATTCCTACGTACCGGCGGGCTTCCACCCTCAAACAATGCTTGAAGTATCTGGCTGATCAAACGATGGCAGATGATATAGAAGTAATTGTAGTGAGTGATGGTCACGATGATGAAACGGCTGACCTTTTTATAAAAAATACTTGGCCCATGCCGGTAAAATTTTTGGAAATTGAAAAGAGCCAGCAGGGTAAGGCGAGGAACCGCGGCGTGAAGGAAGCTCAAGGACCAATTTGTTTATTTATTGGTGATGATATTTTTTTGGATAAGCAGTGCTGTGCGTTGCATTGGCAAGCGCATCGAAAATTGGAAACGATTGAACATAAGCCCACTGCTGTTTTAGGTTTTACAACGTGGGATCCGGCCGTTGGCATTACGCCAGTCATGCGCTGGCTGGAGCAGAGCGGCTGGCAATTTGGGTACCCTCAGCTGAATGCCTTGAGGCATCAGATTGTCCCATCGGATAAGCAGCATCTTTTCTCTTATACAAGCCACATTAGCGTATCTACAGATACTGCTAAACAAATCGCGTTCCGCGAAGATGTAAATGCGTACGGCTGGGAAGATATGGAGTGGGGTCTACGCTTACGCGACGCAGATGTCCGTCTTTTCTATGAACCTGATGCGAAAGCAGTTCATCACCACTTTATGTCACTGGAACAATCGCTCCAGCGAATGGAGACCATTGGAAAATCAGCAGTGACTGTTTCGAAACTGAATCCTGCCTTTGATCGTGTACCAAAGGGTTTAAAACTTTTGACGTATCACCTCAGTAGTTTGCTACCAACGATGGTGGGCAAGCACCGGAAAGCATTTTTGAAAGGACTCAACGCATAAAAGATCATTTTTCTGCAGTAATAACTGTATAATAATTCCTGTGTTCCGCCGCCTCGACTTTTTACTTGCTGGCGTCACGGTGGTGCTGACCTTCTTCGGGTTGGCCATGATTTCGAGCGTAAGCGTTTTTGAAAGTTTTCAGTTAACCCAGCACATGGTGAACCAGGGCTTACGGGAAACGACCAGCAACTCCTTCTATTTGCTGCGTAGCTCTATTCACGTCTTTATTGGAATTATGGCCATGCTCTTTACCATGGTGATTCCTTATAGAACGTGGGAGAAACTCGCCTTACCACTCTTTGGCATTGTGCTGCTGATGCTTCTATTCCTCTTCCTCCCTGGTATCGGTAATGAATACGGCACTGCGAGAAGTTGGCTCTATATTTTTGGTTTTTCACTACAACCTTCGGAATTTTTGAAACCTACGCTCATATTTTATATGGCAGTGTGGCTTCAAAAACGTGAGCAGTTGGTTGGAACATTTAAAGAAGGCTTTCTCCCATTCGTGGTGCTCTTAAGTCTTAGTACCATATTGGTAGCGGTCCAACCTGACTTGGGATCCTTCTTAGTATTGAGCGCCATCGCCGGCACCATGTTCTTTATTGCCGGCGGCAATATTTTGCACATGCTCCTCGGCGGCGCGATTGCGGGCATTATGGGTTTACCGATTATTTTGAATGAGGGATACATTCGTAATCGTTTCCATGCGTTCTTATCGCCAGATGATCCTGCGATTTCAGAAACAATTGGTTTTCAAATTAAACAAGCGTTGATTGCCATTGGCAGCGGCGGTTTCTTTGGGTTGGGCTACGGTAAATCCATTCAAAAATTCGGTTACTTACCAGAAGTTCAGGCTGACACCATTTTTGCGGCAATGGCCGAAGAACTCGGCTTTATGCGCTTGATGATTATTGTCGGCATGTTCGCCATTTTCGTTTGGCGTGGCTACCGCATTGCTCTTAGTGCGCCAGATCGTTTCGGATTCCTGGTAGCCACTGGCATTACCACCTGGATCGCCATCCAAGCTTTACTCAACATTGCTGTGAATCTTTCGCTCTTCCCTCTCACGGGACTCACGTTGCCATTTATTAGTTACGGCGGCTCCTCGTTGCTCTCACTCCTTATGAGTGTGGGAATACTGCTCAATATTTCAATGTACTCAACGGAAGAGGCGGTTATGGAAAGGAGAAAGCGAAAGAAACCAAAGCACCTTTATTCATAGCCAGTTATACTTCTTCTCCGTGCCGAAAATCTTATTTGTTGGTGGCGGCTCCATTGGTCACATTGCTCCCAGCGTGGCCGTGTGGCAGGTATTACAAGAAGACGGCTGGGAAGGCCAGTTTGTTTGTACCGACCGAACCGATGACAAACTCTTTTTAGAAGCGAATAAAATTCCATATTTTGCCCTTCATGCGCCGCGTCTCTCATTTTCTTTTTTGTGGCAATTTCCCAAAGCAGTCCGCCAAGCAAAAGAAGTTTTAAAGAAGGAACAACCGAGCGTTGTTTTTAGTAAAGGGGGTTACGGTAGTTTACCAATCTGTTTTGCAGCTAAAAAACTGAAGATCCCCGTTGTTCTTCATGAATCGGATGCGGTGAGCGGCCGTTCGAATCGGATTGTGGCACGTTGGGCAAGTTTCGTTTGCTATGGATTTCCGCAACGGAAGAAAAAGCTTAATCGCAAATACACTGGGAACCCTGTACGCAAAGGAATTACTGAGGGTAACCGCGACGTGGGCCTGCGCTTAAGTGGTTTTTCCGGTTCGAAACCTATTCTATTGGTAATCGGAGGCAGTCAGGGTTCATTGGCTATTAACGAAGTCATTCGGTACCGTCTGCCGGATCTTCATAAGTACGTCGACATTATTCATATCACGGGTCACGGTAAACAAATTACCGATGAACCGATTCCAGGTTACTGGGCACGCCCGTTTGTAACGCAAGAATTACCAGATCTCTATGCCGCTGCGGACATAGCGCTGAGTCGCGCGGGCGCTGGCGGCATAAGTGAACTAGCTGCGAATGGCATACCAAGTTTATTAGTGCCACTGCGCGGTGTGGGGCACGATCATCAAATGGATAATGCTTTAGCTGTCGAACAAGCGAAGGCATGCATCTTAATTGAAGAAAGAGAATTAGCGGGCCGCATTCTGACCGTTCTGCATGAACTTACTAGAAATGCAGACCAGCTGGCAGCCCTTGGTGAAGCCATTTATAAACTGCATCAACCCATGGCGGCGCACACTATTGCCGCAATTATCCATGATGTTGTTGCCAAAGGAATAAAGCAGACTTAAGCTTTTCATATGCGCAAGGCACTGGTTCCACTCTGTCTTACGGCGCTCCTTCT
>CAZXUD010000053.1:0-6849 GCA_964643805.1 uncultured Candidatus Peribacteria bacterium
AAGGGTGTTTTAAATTTGGACGTATTGTTCGACACCATGTGCGGTAGGTCGAGCTGATTGGCAATTTCGTTACTGAGCGCTAAACACACCACACCACCCGTGTGGCGAATGGTGAGCGCCAATTTATCTTCGTTTGCAAATTCAGCGGCAAAGACCAAATCGCCTTCGTTCTCACGTTCGGCATCGTCCACCACAATAATCATGCCACCGCTACGCAGCGCATCAACCGCAGTCAGAATAGGAGCAAAATCCATGGAAACGATAGTGTACCCTTCTCTCCTTAAAAGTGAGAGAAAATACCGCTTAATCCTCTAAGCGCACGCTATAGGTTTGTGGCACTCCGCGTGCTCCCGTGCGATGAACGCTGACGTAGTACGTCCCCGGCGGGAAGGTGTAGTCCTCATTGCATTCAGGACCCGCAAAGCCGTACAGGTCGACGTCACTCATAGGATAAATAAGACAGTCAACATTCGCCGTGTTACTTACGACTACTTTCATATGTTTTCCGTTCGTTGCGGTTACTTTAAATGTGTACCAGTTCTGTAAATTGTTTTCGACCAAGCTTTGAGTAAGCACAACGTTTGAAAGTCCGACTGCTTGGCTGAACCCATCATTCCCATCACTCGTACCCGTTTTGGCCGCGACTGTGTACATGGCATCATCGACTGATGGCTGCAACTGTAATTGGTAAGCGCCAGGAGCCAGCGTTGCCAAAATGTAGCAGTGTTTTTCTTCCTGCAGACCCACGAAGTATTGATCACTGAAACCATTCGATTTGACTAAGAACAGCGTGCAATTGATGGTGCCCGATTGGTTCGCATTGAGTGCGACATCAATATCAATGACAGTTTGCGCATCAATATCAAAGCGGTACGAGAATGGCTTCTTATCTTCAAACTTTCCGCCGGCACTCAATGGGTATTCAACTTCTAAAATATTTGGATCACTTGCGGCGGATGAAGTTGAGGAAGATGAAGAGGAGCTTGTTGGCTGTGAAACGTCTGCTTCAACATCTGCGGAGAGCGTCGAGTACGCATTGAAGATCATGGCAGCAGCTTCTCCACGCATCAGTGGTGCACTTGGTGTAAATGATAGTGATGAGGAACCAGCGATAGGGAGAATGCCATGACTGTATGCATTCTTCAGGTACTTCATGTACCAAGCAGTGACGCTGATGTCATTGAAGAGAGGAATATTGAGGTCGCTGTCCGTGAGTTCAATGCCGAATACTTCTTGAACCATCTTTAATGCTTCTACACGGTTCACTGGATCCGCGGGTCGGAACGTACCATTGCTGTACCCCTCGACAAAGCCACGCTCCGCAGCATCGCACACGAACTGCTCATACCAACTTCCCTTCTGCACATCAGAAAAACAATCCGTACTGCCTTTATCGGGAGTAATGCCAGCGGCTAAATACAACATCTTCAGCATCTCCGCACGATTCACTGTGCGCTCTGGGTAAAAGTTTCCGTCAGGATTGCCGGAAATAACCCCGGCTTCCACCAAGCTTTCAATGGGGTCTTGGTACAGATGACTATCTGTAACATCAGGAAACACGGCTGCGAAAGCACTAGTACCAACCAATGAACTGACCAGGATTCCTGCGGAGAGACGAGAGAGGGAGACGCGCATAGTTGGCAGATCCTACGGTTGCACCGAGGCAATAACAAGGCTCAAGACCGTATACTTTTGAGTTGTGCAAGGGAATGTAAAACCGCGGAGGCGGCTTCGGCTCCTTTATTAGCGACGCCTACCGACCGTTCGCGTACTTGTTCTAACGAATGAACATGCAACACCTCGTACGCAAATGGAATACCGTAGTTCAGTTGCACATCCATCATGCCGCGCGCGACTTCGCGCGCGAGGTGGTCTGCATGGGCGGTTTCGCCCTGCAGAATAATTCCAAAACCGATCAACGCATCAACAGCTTCCTCTTCGGCCAGAGCCGCACCAACGAGCGGCACTTCGAAGGAGCCAAGCACAGGATGCAGGGTGATGTTCGTAAGGCCACGTTCTTGCAGATATGTTTGTGCTCCTTGCACTAAGGCGTCGACGTCCTCTTTGTAATACAGCGAATGGACGATGCCAATGCGCCAATTGGTATCGATCATCGCCGGTTCCATAAAGGGTGTACTAGGCTTTGCCATGGAGAATGGTGCGAACAAAAATATCGGTTTCAAGATTCACGGTATCCCCTTTTTTTAAAGTACCCAACGTGGTCGCCTCTTTTGTAAAAGGGACGAGGGCAATTTCACAAACTCCATCGTCAACGGAGGCGATTGTTAACGAGACGCCATCAATCGTAATGGATCCTTTGGGGATGACGTATTTCTGCAAATGCGCAGGAATTTCTAGTGTGAGGTAGTCACTGTTATCAATCACTTGAGCCACTCCCTCCACATGCCCTTGCACCACATGGCCGTCGAATCGGCCATCGGCACGCATCGCTCGTTCCAAATTCACCGTGTCACCCGGTTCTAGATGTTCGAACTTCGTCTTATCCATAGTTTCGGAAACAACATCGAACGACATACTTTTAGGAGTCAGCTCTACCACCGTCAGACAAACACCGGCAATAGAGACGCTTGCCCCCTCCTTTATATCGGTAAACGAAGCGGGTCGATCGACGGTTAATGTACCGTTTTCGAGTACCTGAATACGAGCCGTTGCTTAAATGATTACAGTTAACATTGGAGGAATAATAGTAGTCCAGTTTCGCCCATTACCCTAGACACCAAGCCCTTTTTTTGTTACGCTTGGGCTTCGCCCGCGCAGTGGGCGTATTTTTTATTGTGCTCTAATTCCTCATTTCTTCATGGATAAAATAATCGTCAAAGGCGCCAAGGTTCACAACTTGAAGAATATTAGTGTGGAGATCCCCCGCAATCAGCTTACCGTGGTCACGGGCCTCTCTGGTTCAGGCAAGTCTTCCCTGGCCTTTGATACGATTTTTGCCGAAGGCCAACGCCGCTATGTGGAAAGCTTGAGCGCGTATGCTCGTCAGTTTATTTCTCAAATGGAAAAGCCGGAGGTGGAAAGTATTGAGGGGTTGAGTCCGGCTATTTCGATTGATCAAAAGACCGCGCCTCGTAACCCACGTTCCACTGTGGGAACGGTGACGGAAATTTATGACTACATGCGTCTCTTGTGGGCGAAAGCCGGCAAAGTGCATTGCGTACAGTGCGGCCGAATTCTTGAACAACAGTCCTCCAGTAAAATTGTGGAGACGATTGCCAACTTACCAGTGGATACCAAAATTTTCTTGGTGGCTCCCGTTGTAGAGGGGCGAAAAGGTGAACACACCAAAGTGATTGATGCAATTCGTCGGGAAGGATTTGTGCGTATGCGTATCGACGGACAAATTGTGACTGTTGATGAAGACATTAAGATGGATCCGAAGAAGAAGCACAGCATCGACATTATTGTCGACCGTATGATCGTGCGTGACTTGGAAGTAAAGGAGAACGAGCCCAACCCGAACCGCTCCCGCTTAGCGGACTCAGTGGAACTCTCTCTGAAGAAGGGTGAAGGTTCCATGATTGTGCTGAACGCTGATACCAATGAAGAGCGCCGTTATTCGGAGTCCTTTGTCTGTCCAGATCACCCCAATGAAGACATTCCGCAAATTGAGCCCCGCAGCTTTTCGTTCAATTCGCCTCACGGCGCGTGTACGAACTGCCACGGTCTTGGCAATGTGTTGCAGATTGATGAAGCCGCTTTGATTCCGAATAAGAAACTATCGCTCGCGGAAGGAGCGATTCACCCTTGGGCAACTTCTGCCAGTCGCATGGGCTTTATGATGCGTTTATTGGAAGCTCTCGCCGAAGATGTCGGGTTTGATATGGATACTCCGTGGGATAAATTACCAGAGAAGGTGCAAGAAATAATTCTGCAAGGCTATGACAAGCAATTGAGTATTGCATGGGATAGCGCCGCTTTTGAAGGCAATTACCAAACCACGTTTGAGGGCGTGATTCCAAATTTGCAACGCCGCCACCGCGAAACAGACAGTAGTTACATCCGCCAGCAAATTGAAGAATACATGTTGGAACTACCTTGTATGGAATGCGGCGGTCGACGCTTAAAGAAAGAAATTCTGGGTGTGAAGATCGGCGAACAAAATATTGTGGATGTTACCGACATGAGTGTGGCCGACGTGAAATTATTCTTCTTTAGCCTGGTTCCAAAGAGCGATCGGAAAAATTACGCCGTCGAAGGCAAAGTTGATTCTGCAAATGAAATGACCACCTACGATTATGCAATCGTCCGAAAAGTATTGCGTGAAATTATCATGAGACTTTCGTTCTTAGAGAATGTCGGACTCACCTATCTCACGCTCTCGCGCTCCGCGGCGACGCTTTCGGGCGGTGAAGCCCAACGCATCCGCCTCGCGACGCAAATTGGTTCTGCGCTGCAAGGCGTGCTCTACGTGCTCGACGAACCGAGTATCGGGCTGCATCAACGGGATAATGCGCGTCTGATTAGCACACTCACGCACCTGCGCGATTTAGGGAACACCGTGATTGTGGTGGAGCATGACGAAGAAACGATTCAGACGGCTGATTATCTATTAGAAATTGGTCCAGGGGCCGGTAAGTACGGTGGTGAAGTGATTGCGCAAGGCACCGCTGCTGAGCTGATTGCGAATCCTAAATCGGTTACCGGTCAGTATTTGAGCGGCAAGAAATTCATTGCCATTCCAAAGAAGCGCCGCAAGGGTAACGACACCTTTATCGAAATAAAAGATGCTCATCACCACAACCTTCAGCATGTCGATGCCACGTTTCCGCTGGGAACATTCATTGGTGTGACCGGCGTTTCAGGCTCAGGCAAATCAAGTTTGATCCACGGGATTCTGGGACCCGAACTTCAATCGAAATTAAACAAGGCCCACACAAAGCCACAGAACGTGGGAAGCATCACAGGAGTGCAACATTTAGATAAAGCGATCGTGATCGACCAGTCCCCTATCGGTCGCACGCCACGCAGTAACCCTGCCACGTACACCGGTATCTTTACGGATATTCGCGACATGTTTGCCGCCACGCCAGAAGCAAAATTGCGCGGTTACAAACCGGGCCGCTTCAGCTTTAATGTGAAAGGCGGGCGTTGTGAGGAATGCGAAGGTGATGGCGTAAACCGCATTGAAATGCACTTTTTACCAGATGTGTATGTGACGTGTGAAACCTGCCAAGGTAAGCGCTACAACCGTGAAACGCTAGAGGTTACGTACAAAGGGAAAAATATTTCTGACGCCTTGGAAATGACCGTAAAAGAAGCGCTCGATTTCTTCAGTGCTATTCCAACTCTGAAAAAGAAAATGCAGACCCTCGATGATGTCGGTCTGAGCTACATTCGTTTAGGACAAAGTGCCACGACGCTCTCCGGAGGAGAAGCGCAGCGCATAAAACTGGCAACAGAACTGATGCGTCGCGCAACGGGTAAAACTTTCTACATTTTGGATGAACCAACGACCGGTCTCCACTTTGATGACATCGATAAACTCCTTGGCGTGTTGCAACGCTTGGTAGACAAAGGCAACACCGTGCTCGTCATTGAGCACAACCTCGACGTTATTAAATCCGTCGACCATGTCATCGATCTTGGTCCCGACGGCGGTGATGGCGGCGGAAGAGTGATTGCCACTGGTACACCTGAAGAGGTAGCCAAAGTGAAAGAGAGCTACACAGGGCAGTATTTGGCAAAGATGCTTAAGAAATAAGTCTTACGACTTTTTCCATTTGATGCTGCAGCCAATCGCGTGCATTTCGTGCACCGGTGGCTCTTCATCCTTCACGAGAGCTGCAATCGCATCACGCAAGTTATGTTCAGTCACTTCATCGGGGAATTCCCAATTGTCATCAATGCGACCCTTATATTTTAATTTGCGATGACGATCAAAGACGAAGCAATGCGGTGTGCAGACGGCGCCAAACGCTTTGGCAACCTCTTGTGATTCGTCAAAACAGTAAGGTGATGGCCAACCAACCGCATCGTGTTTCACTTTCATCCGTTCAAAAGAGTCTTCGGGGTAATCCGTTGGATCATTACTGTTGATTAAGACAAATTGAACACCCTCTTCGTCGAAATGTTCCATAAGATCCTTGAGGCGTTGCTCATAGGCTTGCGCATACGGACAATGGTTGCAGGTGAACACAACGGCCAGTACGGGATCTTTGATCATGGATGATTCCACCGTCATGCCATCCGTAGCTGGCAATGAGAATGCGGGCATGGGAGCGCCGATTGCTAGAACGCTTGAATTATCTTGGACGGCAGGCATAAAGCGGAGGGAAATAGGCGATGATTGTACCATGAGCTCTCGCATGCATATACTGACGTTTGAATTACATTCTTCTGACCATGAAACGACATTTTACTGCCACGGCCTTCATCGTTGACTCAAAACGACGAACCTTGCTGATAAACCATAAGCGCCTGGGCCGCTGGATGCCGCCGGGGGGTCACATTGATGAAAATGAAACACCGGAAGAAGCGGCAAGGCGCGAGTGCAAAGAAGAGACCGGAATGGATGTAGAGATTCTGGGCGATACGCAGCACAATCTGTTTGTAAACAATGGTGATGAGGGAAACATGCTGAAGAAGCCCATTGCAATGTTGCTGGAAAATATTCCGGCGAGTGAGGAACGGAATGAGCCAGCCCATCAACACATGGATTTTCTGTACTTAGCGCGCCCGCTCGACGAGTCGCAAGTTCTGCTACTTGCCGAGTCTGAGGGCAGCGAGATGCGTTGGTTTACACACGAAGATATTGAAAAACTGGATGAAACCAGCGAAATATTCGCGAATGTGAAACAGTATATTTTGTCGGTTTTAGCTTAAGCA
>CAZXUD010000054.1:0-6843 GCA_964643805.1 uncultured Candidatus Peribacteria bacterium
CAACAGGTTCCGGTGGTAATCCTTTAATTGCGTCATTGAATGTGGCGATTAATTCCATGTTCTATCTTTTCAACATAACGTTCGCCATCATCATGATTATTGCTGGTTACAAACTGGTGGTGGGTTACGGTCAGTCCGAAGTCTTTGCCAGCACCCGTAAGATGCTTTTGTACGCTGCGGTTGGTGCAGTGATTGTTAACCTTGCAAAATCACTCTCGTCTGCGGTTCTTAACCTTGGTCTCTAACATGTTGCACTTGTACATTCTCTTCAACGGCTTGGTAGAAACTGCCTTAGCGCAGGACAACCCTATTTCGCGCTACTGCCAACAGCTCCACCCAGGATGCGGTGCTGGCGCAGCGTTTGCCGTTCAATTTGCAAACCGCGTTATCGACATGGTTTCTATTTTCATTGGTGCTTTGGCGGTGTTCGGTATTCTGAAGGGAGCCCTCCTAATTACGAGTTCCGGTGGTAATGACGAAAAGGTCACCAAAGGCAAACAACTTATTATAGGTTCCCTGGTGGGTGTGTTCCTCGCCATTATGGCTAAGGTATTCGTCGTCTTCGTGGCAGACGTGGTGAACTCCGGTCTCAATTAGTCAGCGTAATTCTCCGTGCAAACAAGCTGCGATGCCGGTAGGATTTTTCCGTGTCACGCCAATACGTTACAACTGCCATTGATTACCCAAACGCCGCTCCACACATGGGGCATGTGTTGGAGAAAGTCCTCGCGGACGTTGCCGCGCGGTGGTTTCGCCTCCGTGGCGATGAGGTGCGGTTCCAAATCGGTACTGACGAGCACGGTATAAAGATTCAACGGACAGCAGAGAAGGAGGGAATCACGCCTCAAGCGTTAGTGGACCGCAACGTCCCCTTATTTGAAGATCTCTACAGTCGTCTGAACATTTCGTATGACGTCTTCATCCGCACTACAGATCAAAAGCGTCACTGGCCAACCGTGGAAGCACTGTGGAAGAAGCTGCAAGAGGCGGGTGTGTTAGAAAAGCGTGCGTACACGGGGCTCTACTGCAGTGGCTGTGAAAGATTTCTCACCAAGCGTGACTTGGTGGATGGCGTGTGTCCGATTCACAAAACAAAACCGGAAGAAGTGACGGAAGAAAACTGGTTTTTGTTGATGAAGCGAGAAGGTGATTGGTTGAAGGCGCTCCTTACGAAGGGAATTGACGGTCAACACTATGAAATTGTTCCAAGTCAGCGTGCGAACGAAACATTGGCACTTTTGGAGCAAGGCTTGGAAGATGTTTCCTTCTCACGACCAACGTCCAGCTTGGCCTGGGGTATCCCCGTGCCTGGTGATGAAGGCCAAACGATGTACGTGTGGTGCGACGCACTCACGAACTACATCTCGGGCCTTGGTTTCTTCACGAAAAAGGATGAAAGCGAGTGGTGGAACGATGGCACCGTCACACATGTGATCGGAAAAGACATTGCGCGCTTCCACGCGCTGATTTGGCCGACCATGTTGAAGGCCGCCGAAGTAAAAATTCCTGATCGACTCCTCATACATGGTTTCCTGACGAGCGAAGGCGAGAAAATGAGTAAGTCGCTGGGTAATGTTGTGGTCCCTCAAGATGTTATTGAGAAATATGGCGTTGATCCGCTGCGTTTTTACCTAAGTCATGAGGTACCAGTGGGAAACGACGGTGATTTTTCGTGGGAACGCTTCGCATCGCTCTACGATTCTTCACTTCGGAACAAACTGGGTAATCTTCTCAATCGTGTATTAGTACTCTTGGGTAAAGAGGGTGGTGTAGTGGCGGTTCCAGAGTCTGCAACGGATGCAGAGCGCGCAAAAGAAGGTTGGGAAACGTACCAAAAAAAGCTGGATGCGTTTGATGTCCATGCGGCCATCAGCCAAGCGATGGATTTAGTGGAAGCATTGAACGCGGGCATTGATTCAACGAAGCCTTGGGAGAAAACAGGTGAAGAAAAACTCGTATTGCTCTCTCGTTTTGCAGAGTCGCTACGATTCGTTGCCCTCTTGCTGTTACCTTTTGTTCCAGAGACGGCGCAACGCATTTCTCAGCAGCTCGGTGTTCCATATGCAGACGCAATGCTCGATCGTGACTTCATGCTGACGGATGAAATAAAGGATTGGGGCGGTCAGAAAACCTGGAAGAAGATCGGTACGCCGGAGATTCTGTTTAAGCCGGTGGAGTAGATACATCTGACGGTCTATTTTCTTGAAAAACCTTCCTAGGGGCGTATTCTACAAACGCTCTCAAATAACCTTTACTCCAGTGAGTGAGAAACAGGTGAAGCGGTGTACCGCGAGGGCAGAACTACTTCTTTCCCCATTTTGTATGTTTGATCCTATGTCGGAGCTCCAGGGTGGCGTGCAGGCAGATGATGCTGTGGCACCAGCACAGGCGGCTCCTCAAGGCGACCGACGCTACTCCGATGAGTTGCACAGCATTACGTTGCACGCCAAGCAGCGCACGTTCTACATCGACTTAAAGCAGTCGAGTAACGGCAAGTTCTTCAAGGTATCCGAGAAGTCACGTGGCGGTCGCAAGACGACCATCATGTTTGATTCTGAAGATTTGGATCGCTTCATCGAAGCGTTCCAAGAGATGAAGAACCACGTTTAGTATCGTGACCCTATAGAAACAGAGGCGCTCGGCGCCTCTTTTTTATAATGGATTCCCGCGAATCCACTCCGCACCCTTCACTGCCTCCTTTCCCGGTGATTGAATCTTTGTGATGTAGAGGATGGTGTTGTTTTTGCAGGGTAAAGGGAACGCATCAGCAGATGACTGAAGATCAGTCGCTAAAAGCTTCACAGATTTTCCGTTGATAGTGCACGTCACTCCAGGCCAAGGTACCAAAGCGCGGACGTGACGATCAATTTCTTCTGCTGTCATAATCTCGGAATCAACTTCTCCATCTTTTCGGGTGAGTTTGCGACATATCGTTACCTTTGTTTCATCTTGTGGCTGTGGGTTGAGTGGTTGTTGCAATGTTTTTACTAAAAGTTGAGCACCCAGTATGGCTAAACGCTCCAAAAGGGTCGTCGAAGTCTCGCGCGGGTCGAGTGTGATACTCGTTTGGTTCAACACCGGGCCAGCATCTAATTTTTTTACCATCTTCTGCACACTGACGCCGCTCTCCGTATCGCCCGCCAAGACCGAGTGATGAATCGGTGATGCGCCGCGCCAGCGCGGAAGCAAAGAGCCATGAAGATTAACGGCAGCAATGCTGGGTAAGTCGAGGAGCGGTTGTTTGAAGAGCTGTCCGTACGCGACCACCACTAAAAAATCGAAACCTGAGAGTGGAATCCTAAAGTCGTTGATGTTGTCGGGCTGTTCTACCGGTATACCCAACTCCAAGGCAGCTACCTTCACCGGTGTCGGTGTTATGACCTGCTTCCGCCCTATCGGTTTGTCTGGCTGCGTAATGACCAGTTCAACTTTATAGGCTGGGTCAGCGGCTAAAGCCTGCAGGCTAGGCACCGCGAAGGCTGGGGTGCCGCAGAAGACGATGCGAAAAGGGGACGGAGACATTGGAGTAAGTATAGCCTAAGACGTAAGCTACAGGGGTCATGTCGAAACGACCGAAAATGCTGGCCTCTGTCATTCGGGAGATTATTGCCCCTATTCTGCGGGAATGCCCGCCGGCCTGCGGCATTGTCTCCATTACTCAAATTGAAGTCAGCGATGATTTTACCTACGCGACTGTCTATGTGAGTGCACTAAACGAAGGTAAGCAAGCGGTGGAATTTTTGAAACACCGAGCCAACGATCTGCAGCGCAGAATGAGTGCTATCAATCGTAAACGGATCCCGCTCTTGCGGTTCCGACTCGATCAAACCATCGAAAAAAGTACGCGGCTGGATGAGTTACTCGATGGGTTGAAGTAAAATTTTGTGGATGGTGTTGTCAAAGAGGGTTGACTGGTGTCTACCTAGCTTTTCTAACTACTGTAATGTCCAAGCTGTGGATAAGGCGCAAGACAAGCGTGTTGATGGCGTGTAGTTGAACACGTACGCTCAATCCCTTTATGCTTGACCGCGACTTGGTAATGCAGGCGAAACGGATTGTTGAATCCGCGCCGCGTGTGGTTTGCATTTGTCATCGTAATCCCGACGGTGACGCGGTGGGTTCTTTGCTCGGAATCGGATTATTGCTGGAATCAGCCTTTCCCGATAAAGAAATCAGTCTGCACTGCGTTGACCCTGTGCCCGCAACGTTTCAATTTTTGCCGTCGGTCGCTCGCATCAAACGTGCTCCTGCAACATTGGAAGGTGACGCCATTTTTTTTGTGGACAGCGCGGAACCAAAATTAACGGAGTTGCACGAAAGTCATCCGCACTTGTTCGATGGCACGTACAAAAGTGTCAGTATCGACCATCACCCAACCAACACTCTCTACGCCACGGTCAACATTGTCATACCCGAGGCGTCGTCAGCGTGTGAAATTGTCGTGGATGCCGCAGATAGCCTTGGTTGGAAGATCGACAGCGACATTGCTACCTGTTTATTAACCGGTGTGTACACAGACACAGGTGGATTACTCCATAGCAACACTACGGTCAGGGTCTATCGCACGGTCGCGCGTCTTCTTCGTGCCGGTGCACGTCACCAAGCGATTGTGTCTGCCGTGTTCCGCACGGCAAAAATCAGCACGCTGAAATTGTGGGGCAGAGTGCTAGAGAAAATCACGCTCACCGAAGAGGGCGGAGCCATCTCTGCAGTCACCGAAGGGGACTTCCGCGCTACAAACGCTGAGTACAGCGAACTGACCGGCGCCATTGACTACGTCAATGCGGTGCCGGGCATGCGCTTCTCGCTTATTCTCTCCGAGCGCGAGGGCAAAGTGAAAGGGTCACTGCGAACATTACGCGACGATGTGGATGTTTCGGCTATGGCTGGCAAGTTCCAGGGTGGAGGCCACAAGAAGGCGGCGGGGTTTGCGTTGCCAGGTAAGCTGAAACCAGAGGTCCGATGGAAGGTCGTGGATGAAGAAAAGGTCCCTGAGGAGTGACATCGCCTTGCCAGGTTCACCATCGTCTGGACTACAATGGGTCCAGATCGCTTTTGCCATGCCTAAGAACAATCATCACGACATCGGCCCCATTATTCATGACCTTAACTTCCACCCGGATGAGAGGGCAGATCGTTTCTTAGCACTATCGTACGATGTGCGCGGTGCTGTGTTGCTACGGCTGACACGTCACATCTTGCATGAGTTGATGCGTGACCTGCCGGACAGTGAGCTCGTGATGACCTTGGAGCAGTTGGACCCCGATGAAGCGACCGACGTGATGCAGGTGCTCTCACATGCGCGACAGAAAACCATTCTGGCGCAGCTCAATGAAGAAATGCGCAACGGTGTTCGCATTCTGACGCAGTTCGACCCTCATACGGCAGCTGGTTTAATGAACATTGATTACATTCAGGTTGAACCGGAATCAACGATTGTCGATATTGCGAAGAAGTTTAAGGCGCACGAAAAGCGAACCGGCCGTTTGCCCGCCATCATCGCTATTCGTGACGGTAAGGTGGTTGGCTACGTGCCAGGCCACGAGCTTGGCTTTGGCCGAGCCACCGAACAAGTGGGGAAATTCATTCGTCGTATCCCAACCGTGACGCACGATGCGGACCATGATGCAGTGCTCAAAGTATTTCGAGATCATCCGCACAATAAAGTGGTGGTTCTGGGGGAGAGAGGCAACGTGGTAGGCATTATTTATTCCGACGACATCCTCCGTGTGATGGAACAACAGCAGGCTGCGTCACTCTACGACTTTGCCGGCGTGCACGATGAAGAGACCGTCTCCGATTCCACACACATGAAGATTATGTTCCGCTACAAGTGGCTCATTATTAACTTAGGCACTGCCTTCTTGGCAGCATTTACCGTTAATTTGTTTGAAGCCACCATTGCTAAATATGTCCTTCTCGCTGTCTACATGCCGGTAGTGGCGGGTATGGGTGGTAACGCAGCTACTCAGACACTCGCAGTGATGGTGCGAGGTATTTCTTTAAAACAAATCGACTTGAGCTCTGCGGGCGTGGCACTGCGGCGCGAACTTGCAGCGGGTTTCGTTAATGGTTTGCTCAATGGGTTGATTGTTGCCGCGGTTGTCCTAGTTTTTAATGGTGATCGCACACTCGCTCTTGTCTTATTTATAGCGATGATTGTTAACCTATTGGTCGCCGCATTCTTTGGCACCATGATGCCGCTCGTTATGAAGCGTCTCGGTAAAGACCCTGCCGCCTCGGCCACCATTTTCATAACAACCGCGACTGATGTGCTGGGTTTCTTAGCGTTCCTCGGTTTGGCGACTCTCCTTTTGAACTAATTAGGCGTCGCTCTCTTCGGTGAGATCCAAACCTAGATACGGATTAATTTTTTGTTTTGCTTCTGGCTCCTTCACGTCTGTCTTTGGTGCCTCAACGACTGGTGTCGGCGGTGTTTGCGTAGCCGCTTTTGCTTCTGCAGCTGCCGTGGCTTCCAGTTCCTGACGTTCCAAGACCTCTTGGGGCTTGGTTGTAATCAATTTCTCTTCCTGAGGGCTGGCTACTATCTGCATGGCAACGTGTTTGTTACCGGCAAAGAACAAACCTTGCCCGATATCTGAATTCAAGAGCAGGTATTTCTCACCATCGGTGAGGTAGAACAATTTCTGCAAGTTATCGACCGCTGAAGCAGACTGTTTGAGAAGAATTTGCAGTGATGCGTTCGTGATAATTGGTTTTCCGTACGGTGAGATCACGAAATCTTCGATGTCTTGGGTGATCGTGGTGATACCCAAGTAGTATTTACGAGCACGCTTGATGAGTCCGGAGAGGAAACGAGCGGAATCTTCGTGCTGCATCAGG
>CAZXUD010000055.1:0-6635 GCA_964643805.1 uncultured Candidatus Peribacteria bacterium
ATTCAAAAAGCGGTGGATCAAAAAGAATCCGTCGCCATTTTTGGTGACTACGACTGCGACGGTATTACTGCCACCGCACAATTGGTGCGGTACTTCCGCCGGCATGGCGTGGAGCCCGCCGTGCGTTTGCCGCACCGTGTACGCGACGGCTACGGAATGAACATGAAGATCGTAAAAGAGTTTACCGACGTCAACACTCAGTTGTTGATTACAGTGGATACCGGCATTTCGTCCGCTCAAGAAATTGAAGCGCTGACCAGTGCCGGCATTGATGTGATTGTGACAGACCACCACAACCTTCCGCCGGAGCTGCCAACTGCCACGGCATTACTGCACCCCTCACTCTCTACTGGTTACCCCGAACCATTCCCATCCGGTGCGGGCGTCGCGTTTCAACTCCTGCGTGCGCTAGAGAATGGCGAGTGGGCTGGCATGGAAACTGATTGTGCCTTGGCAATGATTGGAACAATTGCAGACGTGGTTGAGCTGCGCGGACCGAATCGAGCACTGGTGCAAAGTGGTTTGCTCTGCCTGCCGCATGTGGAAGGGCATTTATTTAACTTGATGGAACTAGCGGGGTTGAAAGCGGGTGCTGTCACAAGTACAGACGTTGCCTTCCGCTTAGCACCGCGCCTCAACGCCTCTGGCCGTATGGATGACCCACTGCTTTCGCTCCATGCATTATTGGAAGGGGGTGATGCGATTCCTCAACTAGATGCGCTTAATACAAAGCGCCAACTGGAGACGGAGAAGTCACTGAAGAAAGCACTGACCACGATGGAGCAGACCGATCCGCTGACACCACTCGTCACTGCAATTGATGCCACGTACGGCCACGGCATTATTGGCTTAATTGCTGGCCGACTCACTGAGCAAACCGGTCGCCCCAGTATGGTGGCAACGGTGGATGACGGTATTTGTGTCGTCTCGCTCCGTTCACCGCCTAGCTACCACATTGCAGAGGGTTTAAGCCGCCACCAAGACCTGCTGCTCCGCTTTGGCGGACATGCACAGGCGGCAGGCTGCAGCCTGCGCCTAGAGCACTGGGAGATGCTCTGCAAAAGACTGGCGAACGACGTGGCACAAAACGCCAAAGCAGAGGATTTATTTCCAACTCTTGTAATCGACGGAGCACTTCAGGCATTCGATATTACCCTTGGGTTAATTCGAGACATCAGCCGGCTGGAACCCTTTGGCCAAGGCAACCGCGAGCCGCTCTTTATGATGAAGAATGTAAAAGTAGAATCCCCCCGAGCAGTTGGCCGAGATTCTAGCCATTTACAGTGCCGCATTGCGGGTATGAAGGCGGTGGGTTTTGGTTTAGGAAAACTGCCCGATCTTTCGAACGAACTGTTAGATGTGGTTTGTCGATTAGGGATAGATACATGGAACGGAACCATGCAACCACAGCTATTTCTGGTCGACGTTCGCTTTTCAGACGCAGCAAAAAACCAACGCCATCACACCAAGACGATTGTAAGCGCGGCTTAAACTGGAGCTAAATTGCCCTCCATGGAGAAGACGTCCGTCACTTTAGAAGCGAGGGCAGCGGCAATTTTGTAGGCCAGTAAGACAGAAGGATTTGTTTGTCCGCGTTCAATACTCATAATTGTCTGGCGACTGACACCAGTGCGCAGTGCGAGTTCTTCCTGCGTCATGTGTTTTTCAAAGCGCAGGCGTCGGATGTTGTTGTGGAGAATGGGGGCGGACATACAAAAGTGGTAAGCGAATGCTTTGCTGGGGCATTGTACTGGTGCACCTCAGCTATGCAAGGAACATTGGACGGGAACACTACCGACCTCGTTACGCGCTTGCAAGTAAAAGAATGACGGAGATAGGAACGAGATAAAATACGAACCAAACCAAACTGTAACGCGCGACGAATAATCGTAAACTTGCGATTGCCACAGTACTGGCTATAAATGAGGTCAGGAAGCCAACAGTTGAGACTGTGAGCGATGGTAAAACGACTGCCCCTTGCGCCACCCGAACCAGGGTGAGACCAGCTGCTCCTAAGAGAATTGGAAACAGAATGAGGAAAGAAAAATCGAGTGCTTCACGTCGGCTTAACCCCTGTAATTGTCCGGCACTTATGGTCAGCGCCGACCGCGAGATTCCTGCTGGAAGCGCGAACATTTGTGCCACGCCAATCAGGAAAGTATCGAGCGTTGTAAGCTCACTGGTTGTCTTTGTTCCCTTGCTAGCGAAGTGTGCCCACAGAAGAACGGCGGCATTTATGAGGAATGTAATAGCCACAATGCGAACGGGGCGCGTGTACTCAGCAATCGCTTCCTCAAAAAAATAACCAGCCACTGCACCAGGGATAGTTGCGATAACCAATAACCAAAATAATTTTTGATTCACACGGTCACCCGTGAAAAAAGAGGTTCCGATTTTCCACCACGTCTTCCAAAAACAGAGGAGGAGGGCGAGCGCCGTGCCCGCATGTAAAAGCACGTCGAAACTCTGTAAATCAGTTGGGCTAATGTGCAGCCCCATGAACGTTTCAAAGATGGCCAAGTGGCCAGAACTTGAAATTGGCAGGAACTCTGTAAGACCCTGGAGCACGCCAAGAATAAACGCTTGGAGAGTAGTCACGGGGTTAGCATACGTCGAAGCAGAGTAGCCGCCTAGCTTTCTACTACAGAGCGACTGGCTTCCAGTTCATCCTCATTCAAAATATGTCTCAGCTGATAGTTGCGTCCGCTGTAGTACGACTTTGCAACTTGGTGACGGATTTTGATTCGGTGTTCACTCGGATTTTCGGGATTAGGATCCGCACTGGCAATAATTTTTGCTTCGGTAGGACTTGTTTTAATAATGGCAACAATCTTTCCTCTGTGGGCCGCAATTTCTTCCTCTGGTAACAATTCAATTGGACTCTTTGCTGCTTGGGCACGTCGTAGTAACTCGTCATCTGGTTGGTTATTAGCATCAATCATGACCTCATTTTCCGCTGATTTATATGCGCGTCAATATGTAGATGTCACTAGAAACCAAAATGTACAATCTCACAACTTTGCCCACTGGCGAGTCCTCATTTTTGCAGATATCTAAGCCCATTCGGTAAGATAGATGGAAATGAGTCTGTCTCCTTTCCACGGTATCTTTTCGTTCGGGCAAGAAGACGGTGCAACTACTCAGGCAACGAGAGCACCTTCTATTCCGTACGACCTTTCGCGCCAACCGGCGTCGGCACCGCAAGCAGCGCAACCTGCTTCTGTTCCTACTGCCAAGACAGGACAGATCGCCGTCGACATTTATGAGCAAGATGATTACTACATTATTCGCGCACCGATTGCGGGTGTGCGTTTGAGTGATTTAGATATTGAAGTCGACGACAAGGTACTCACCATTCGTGGCACCCGTCGTCTGCCTGACGATGTACAACCTCACTCGTACTACCTGCAGGAATGTTTCTGGGGTGAGTTCAGTCGCAGCATTACGCTGCCTACCAGTATTGATCCTAAGAAAGTAAAAGCGACCTTTTCCAAAGACTCCATTCTTAAGGTTTTGGTACCTAAAGAGGAACGCGTGAAGATTGTGAGAATCAGCGAAGGGAATTAGTCGTCTTCTTGCTTTTATAAAAACAGAGTACTAATTTAAGTTACTATGGTAAGAGAGTTCAACATACGCGTCGGCACGTTGGCTGCAAGATATGAAGAGCCTAAACCAACGGCGCCTTGCTACGATTTAACTGAAGCGATGGTTGTTAATTTTACAGTGAAAAACCGACAAGAAATTGAGGACGCCCTTGCAGCAGGAGAGCTAGGTCCTGCCCCTCATTACGACTTGTCTGATGCGATGGTTGTTAACTTTGGCGTCTACAGCTCAAAGGAAGAAATGGAAGCGGCTCGTGCTAAAAAAGAAGCTGCTCGAAAAAAATCCAAATGAGTAAATACGAACTCCGAATCGGCACATTGGCAGCAAGGCGTCAGCCAGACCTTCGATGGGAACAAAAGCCACACTACCATTTAGATGATCTACGAGTCGCCGGAAGGAGAGAACGAACCCAGGAAGAAATCAAACGCCTTCTGAAGTTGGGTTATGAATGGCCAGACTCTCATTACGAGGAGCGCGAATAAAATACCAAGCACAAAAAAAAGCGCCGCATGCGCGGCGCTTTATATTCGCAAAGGTAACTGACTTAGCGCTTCTTCGACTGTTCGATTGTCTGCAATACTTCATCTTTCATGGAGAGCATATCTTGCAACACATCTTCACCACCCATGTACGCTGGGTCTGCCTGATCTAAAAGATCTGCAAACTCGCGAACTTGTTCGCGAACGTGTCTGCGTTCTTTAGGATCACTGAGATCATTTTCCAACGATTTCTTCAGATCAATCTGCATAAGATACAGATCTTGAACGACGGCAAGGCCGGCAGCGCGAGTGGAAGTAGACATAATATTTGTGTGGAAAGTTTTCGAAACAGTATAGCGGTTTTTGGTAAAGAGCGCAATCCAGGGGAACTTTCCACGAGATTGATGACGGAGAATTATCATTTTCCTTTCAATATTTCTTTGTTTATACCGAAACATTACCATGCTACATTTCCCTTACTCTATGCAACTGACTCAAGCCATTTTACCGGTTGCCGGTCTGGGCACCCGCTTTCTTCCTTGGACGAAGGCGGTTCCTAAGGAGCTGTTACCACTGGGTAATGAGCCGATTATTGCGCACATTGTGGATGAATGTATTGCCGCCGGTATTACGGATATTTGTTTTGTCATTAGCAAAGGGAAGGAAGCGATCCCTCAGTACTTCGCTCCACACCCAGAGTTAGAATCGGAGCTGAAGCGACGCGGGAAATTAGACGAATTAAAAACGCTCGAAAAATATCATCAGGTTCATTTTACGACAGTCTATCAAGACCAACAGCACGGTGACGGTCATGCGATCTTGCAGGCGCAGAACTGGGTGAAGAGTGAGCACGTGGCGATATTGTTTGGCGATGATTTATTTGTGAATGCGACACCGGGAATCGCTCAATTGAAAAGTGCTTACGAGGGAAAGATACAAGAGCCAGACGCGGCGATTATTTCGCTTCAAGATATTCCGAAAGAACAGACTGCTCGCTACGGCATTGTAGAAATTGATCCCGCGTTTTCGCAGGGAAGACTGAAAAAAATAAAGGGCATGGTGGAAAAGCCAAAGCCGGAAGAAGCGCCTTCTACCCTTGGTATTGTGGGTCGCTACATTATTCCACGTTCTACGTTTGATACGTTACCAACTGTTGAATCGGGGAAAGATGGCGAGATCCGCTTGATTGATGCGCTGATTGCTCAGTTACAAAAGGGCACCGCTATTTACGGATACGAATGTGAAGGGACACGACTAGATACCGGCACACCAGAGGGCTACCGGGAAGCTGTGAAGACCTTCGGTAATTAGAAGCAGCCTTTAAACTTTGGTGGCACCTTACTGTTCGTACGTTGTACACGGTAGTTCATACAGCGTGATGTTGGTGCACGTTCAGATGTAAGTTGGTACGGTTCCAGGTTGGCTCCCATTTCACCGTTGAAGTACAAGTCCTCAAGGTACTTGTGAAATTCTGGGCGTGTAATACGAGGACGGCTGTTTGGTTGGTAGTTGTAATAAGTGTGGCGGTAGTAGGGGTGCAAGAAGCTCGTCTTCGAATTGTAAGGACTGGTGTAGTAGTAATAATCACCGTAGTAACGAGAAGAAAGACCCGTCTGAGGCACGTCGTACACTGTCACTCGGGCATCAGTCTCTACCGTGTTGTAACCACGTTCAGAAGCGCCAGCCGCAATCGGCAGGGCGAAGGCAGCGGCGAAAGCGAGCGCAGAGACAAGGGCGTAACGCATGATTAAATAGTTGTAAAAAGGGTGTTATTATAATAATTAATCGTATTAAGTCAAGTTCTCTTAACCTGTTTTGACAGAGGATCTGGAAAGTATATATTGGCCCTCCTATGGGTATTTCCCTCACAGAACTGGACGTTCACGGCAAAGAGCTCTTGCTTGGTGAAAGACGAGGATTCACCCAAAATATTAAAAATCCAATCACGTACCAAGCTACCACTGATAACGCTGATGAACGGGCGGATATTGTATTATCCGTCAATGGTTTCGCCGTGAGGCGAATACAGCTCTGTCAGTATGATCATTTTGAAAGGATCAAGAAGGCGATGGCAAAACAGGACCCTACAATTGTGGTGCCAGAAAACGCCTTACGACTTTCGAATCAGTGGCCAAAGAAATTTGTCTCTCAAACAACAACACTCCCTGGTTCAACGTCAGTAACTCCGGTTACTATCTAGCAGCACGGAAAGGCTGATTATTTGGATCAGGAATTGTCACACTACTTGAACCTAAAATCTGTTGAACTGCCAATACGGCCTCATCTGTAATATCTACAATTAGCGCGCAAGCATTGTGGAGCTCTGAAGAAATTTTAATTCCTGGAATATCACTCAATAGTGCTTTTCTGTTTTGAAAGGTGCGTTCTCTTGCTTCATCATCACGTCTTTCTTCATTGGAAAGGCCAGTCGCTAGATGAATAATTGTTCTGTGCATAAAAGAAGGGGCTTCACTCTACTGCGAATTTCTCGAAGTGACAATTTCCTACTTTATCTCTCGTTTTAAGAGCTCAATCTCATCACGAAGATCCGCC
>CAZXUD010000056.1:0-6559 GCA_964643805.1 uncultured Candidatus Peribacteria bacterium
GCTCCTTAGCCTGCTCTTCTACCTCTTTATTCAAGTACGTCTCTTCCGGGCTCGTCATTACCAAATCTTGCCTAAGGCAGCAGCAGCGGCGAGTGATGAACGCTCAAAGTACTTGCCCCACGCCAAGCGAAAATAGTCGGAGAAACACTGTGAATAGCTCTCAACATTTATTCATGAGGGAATACGTTTGACATAAAATCAAGGGACAGCTTACGATAGCTCACTTATGCCACTTAAGCACAAGACTGAAACTCGGCTGATTTGGTTGTTGATGGCTGTCATTGCCCTTGTAGGACTTTTGATTGCCAGTTTGCCGCCGTTGCCACGAGGCATTGTGCCTTGGGCAATTCTACTGACTGCAACCGTTATCTATCCATTAGTTCTGTACCCACTATTCCGTCGGGACCGGGCTGATCGTCCTTTCCGTCTGTTGCATTGGTTCCCAGCCTTGATGGTTGTTCTTTGGGCAGTGCTCCAATCATTGGGTTCGTTGGTACCTGCCACAAAGGTGATTGGAACGTGGTTCACCTGGAGTTGGACATTGGCAGCGGTGGTTGTGGCCTTTGGTCTCATCACCTGGTTCTGCCTCCTCGTCATCCGTCGCCGCATTCCACGTTTGGTAGGTATGGCACTACTCCTCGTACCTTTCACAGCACTCGCTGTGGCTAGCCAACAGAAGTTCCACTGGGAAGACCAAATTGCGGCAGTGCTCTGGCAAGACGACAGCGCCATCGTTTCTTCTGGAACGGGTGTGATCGCTGCCGAGCCTGATAGAAACTTAGACCCATCAGAGGATCCAAAAGAAGAAGCCTGGCGCACCTGGTTGCGCGCTGTCGAGAAGCGTCGCCAAGATCGTTTAGCAAGATTGGAACAGGAGGAGAATGATTCTGAATCTGAGACATCTGCCTCATCTTCCTCTACATCAGCTGCATCAAGTGAGGTAGCTGCGTTACCTGACTCATTGAAGCCAGGTGGAAGCGGTACGCATCAAGTCAGTTCTTCTCCAAGCCAATTGCCACATTCCGGTATGGAGTGGGGATTCATTTCTACACTGATGCTCGCTGGTTACACGACCGTGATGCAGAGGCGTGTGAAAAAATCATAAACTAGAACTCTTCTCGTACTTGTTCTAAACTTGCCGCCGCATGGTTGCAATTTCAAAACTTCAAGCGCGGCAAATTCTGGATTCACGTGGTAACCCCACGGTGGAAGTTGATTGTTTGTTTGATGACGGCAGCTTTGGTCGTGCCGCTGTGCCATCGGGAGCATCGACTGGTACCCACGAAGCATTAGAATTAAGAGACGGTGATAAAAGCCAATACGGCGGCAAGTCTGTCTTGAAAGCAGTGAGCAACGTGAATGGCGCTATTGCTGATGCACTGCGTGGCAAACCTGCCAGCGACCAGCGGACACTGGACCAAGCACTCATCGATCTCGATGGTACAGCGAACAAGAGCAAGCTTGGTGCCAACGCCATCCTCGGCGTCTCTATGGCAATCTGCCGCGCACGAGCTGTGAGCGAGCAGCTGCCGCTCTACGCCTCTTTGGCTCAGCAATTTGAGGTAAAGGAGCCGAATCTGTTACCGGTGCCGCTCATGAATGTCATGAATGGTGGCCAACACGCAGATAGCGGGCTCTCGTTTCAGGAATGCATGATTGTCCCTACGGGCTTCTCTAGTTTTACAGACGCACTCCGTGCAGGCACAGAAGTGTTCCACACACTGAAGAAGATCTTGAGCGCCGCTGGTCACATTACAGCAGTTGGCGATGAAGGTGGCTTCGCGCCACGCGTAGCGAATGCCGGTGCAGCGTTTGACTGCTGGATGAAGGCGATTGGCGAGGCGGGTTACGAAGGCAAGATGGACATGGCGATTGATGCGGCGGCTTCGGAATTTTACGATAAGAAAATCTACACGGTGGATGGTCGTAAGCTTGAGTCCGACAAACTCACCGACTACTACATCGACCTTATGAGCGATTACCCAATCGTAAGTATTGAAGACAGTCACGCCGAAGATGACTGGGATGGATTCGCGCACATCACAAAGAAGGTTGGCCAGTCGCTTCAATTAGTGGGCGACGATCTTTTTGTAACGAATGTGGAACGTATTCAAAAGGGGATTGAGCAGAAGTCGGCGAATTCAGTACTCATCAAGCTCAACCAAATCGGTAGCGTTAGTGAAACCGTTGATGCTATCAAGATGGCGCAAGCGAATGGTTGGACCGCTATCGCCAGTCACCGCAGCGGTGAAACAGAAGATACCTTCATCTCGCACCTCGCTGTGGGCTTGAAGACCGGCCAAATCAAGACTGGCTCCTTAAGCCGTACGGATCGTGTCGCAAAGTACAATGAATTACTGAGGATTGAGGAAGCGCTGGGTAGTGAAGCTCAGTACATCAATCCTTTTGGAAATGTTGACACTGAAGGAGCGTAGTCGTAGCTTCGTCTACTATGTCCGTCACTATTCATTCGACGAGCCCAGATCTTACTTGGATTAATAGCCTCGTAAAAAAAGTTCACGACGAAGGGCAGATACGTCGACCGTTTTGACAATGGGCAGGTGCTTAGAAGAGACAAGAAACAACCTGAATCGGGCAATAGATCTTTATCATCTACTAGAAAAAACAACGCAGCATCATATTTATCCTTTGCTTGATCCAAAACAACACAAGCATTACGTCGCTTCTTACGTACGAGTCACACAAGCTTTGCAAACAAATCCTGATGCTCAAATTGTGTATGACATGTCGGGTTTCCCTAATCAAGCGTATGACGGACCTGCTTCATATATGGCTATGGACACTGCCATTCGAGAACTGAAAGCAATATTTGGAGAGCGTGTTCTTACTGTTGATGAGTGTGTTGAGTTTTTGAAAAGGATTTTGCCGGTTCGAAAAAATCTGCAGGAAGTACTTCAACCTGGTGTGTTACGATAAAAGTATCGGGGTGTAGTTCAGTTGGTAGAACGCATGCATGGGGTGCATGAGGTCGTCGGTTCAAGTCCGGCCACCCCGACCAACTCCTGGAACATCCAGTCTTTCTGTGAAATACGAAGATGACCTTGTTCGTCCTTTCTTTCTAAGGTTGAATATCTTCTTATGCCTGATTTTTGCCCTTATGTATGGCTTAGAACGGGATATTGCAAAATAGGCAAAAATATTGTATAATAGTAAGTTAACCAATGAGTCTCTCTCCAAACGACATAACGGCCGCAACCAAGGTGATTAACGATCATCAGCGCATCCTGGTGACCCCACACGCTAATGTGGACCCTGATGGGCTCAGTAGTGCTTTGGCCTGCTACCGCCTCTTTACGGCTATGGGGAAGGACGTGACGGTCATTTGCCCAGATACTCCGCCAGAGGCCTTAAGCTTCCTGCCTGGGTTCGAAAAATTGACCCAAGATGTTCAGGGGAATAGTAACTTCGTTATTACGGTGAACCTGGAGGAAGGGGTAGAAGTCGACAAGCTTCGTTACACGGTCGAAGACAATAAAATCAACATTATCGTGGTGCCAAAAGGTGGTCGAGTTCGCCCTGACCAGATTTCCTTTGGCCAAGGCGATAAAGCGTACGACTTAATCGTCGTCGTGGACAGCGCAGACTTACCGCTGCTCGGCTCACTCTACTTAGACCGTGTCGATCTCTTCTCCGAAACACCGCTCCTAAATGTCGATCACCACATTAGCAATACGCGCTTCGGCCAGTTGCAGCTGATCGATTCAACTGCGGCCAGCGCGACTGAGGTCTTGTATTCATGGTTTACGAGTATTGAGCAGTGGCGAAAGGAGATAACGCCGGATATGGCGACACTGCTTCTTACAGGACTTATTACCGATACACGTAGCTTCCAGAATCCGAATACGACACCACGCTCATTGGAAGTAGCCGCAGAGCTGCTCACCCTTGGTGCTCGCCAACAGGAAATTATTGAGCACATCTACAAGACCAAACCATTGAGCACGCTCAAGATTTGGGGAAGGGCACTCAATCATATTCAAGTCGATGAAGAAGCTCGCATTGTGTGGTCTGCCATCAGTCGAGAGGACTTGGCGGAAATGGGTGCAACCAGCAAAGAGACAAGCGGTCTACTTGATGAATTGATTTCAACTATTCCTGACGCTGACGTACACGTTTTATTTACTGAATTAGAGGAAGGGGGACTGAAAGCCAGTATGCGTTCGTCCGCTGCTATGGACGTCAATCGTATTGCAGCCGAACAGTTCAGTGGCGGTGGTCATGCACGTGCGGCTGGTTTTCGCATCAAGCAATTCAGCAATTTTGAATTAGCAGTCATCGATAGTATTCGTAAAGTTATCGATGCCATGCAACGACAACGTGCTGAAGCAGACGAACCACGGCCAGTGCTTGAAGAAGTTTCTCCCCCTGCAGCAAAGAAAGCGCCAAAACAAGCTAAGCCAAAAAAGGCTGCAGCAAGCCAAGAAGCTAGGCCCAGTGAGAAGAGCGTAGACGTAGTCCAAGGGTTGGGTGACGAAGAAGATGCAAATGGAGGTACGGATGTCGTCCACGAAATAACGGAAACACCGCCGAAGTAGTACGTCTTTCGCTTGTGAGCGCAGTTTCGTCTGTTAGACTGAGGTCGGCCATTTTAGGATTCTATGCGCCTCGTGAAAGTCGCCAAAGCATTGGGCATGACCGGACAACAATTGCGCCATGAACTGGAGCAGGTTGATTTTGGTGTGCGCGGTACCGATCGTGAAATTCCCGACAACTTGGCGCAAGGCGTCCTTCGTTTCATTGCCCGTAAACATGGCTTAAAAGTGGACATGGCCGCACTCGGTTTTGAGCCAGACGAAGATGATGGAGAAGCCGCTGCCACGGTGCAGAGCACAAAGTCAGAAGCTCCAGCCACTGTCGCAGCACCAGCTGCTGAGACCGTTCCTCCTGAGCAACTGAATGTTCTCCGCAAGCTCACGTTGGAAGGTGTTTCCACTGAAGCCATTAAGCGTGAGAAGAAAAAATTAGAAAAGAGTGCCCCGAAAAAAGAAGAAGACGGCGGCGGCCGTCGCGGGCAGGTAAAGCGCGATATTCGTAAGCCACGATCGAACACGGTGCAAGAACAGATTAAAAAGAAGGAGGGCATCGTACCGCTTCCTAACGAGCTCACGGTGAAAGAGTTTGCTGAAAAAGCCGGTGTCCAGGTTCCTAAGGTTGTTCAAACACTTATGAGCAACGGCATCATGGCGACTATTACGCAAACGATTGATTACGATACAGCAGCCATTGTGGCGGCTGAATTAGGTATACAAGTGCAACGACAAGAAGGTGTGGCGGAAGCAGAACACCTCTTTAGTCGTAACTTAAAGGAACTTCTGAAGGATGATTCTGAAAACCTGCAGACACGTCCACCGGTGGTGGTTGTGATGGGTCACGTCGACCACGGTAAAACATCCATCCTGGATGCAATTCGCAAGACCGACGTGGTGTCGGGTGAAGCGGGAGGAATTACGCAGCACATTGGTGCGTATCAAGTGAAGCACATGTCTGGAAAAGATGAGCACGTCATCACCTTCCTGGATACCCCAGGTCATGAAGCATTCACCGCAATGCGCGCCCGCGGTGCTCAAATTACGGATATTGCCATCATTGTGGTGGCCGCCGATGAAGGTGTGAAGCCAACAACTATTGAAGCTATTAACCACGCAAAAGAAGCGGCCGTTCCAGTCATCGTGGCCATGAATAAAATGGATAAGGAAGGCGCTGATCCTGAACGTGTGAAAGGGGAGTTAGCGAAGTATGGGCTTCAGTCCGAAGACTGGGGTGGCAATATTCCCGTTGTTCCTTGTTCTGCAAAAAGCGGAATGGGTATTGATGACCTGCTCGAGAATATTATTCTGGCCGCTGAGGTTGCAGCCTTGAAAGCAAATCCAAACCGCAGCGCGGTGGCAACGATTATTGAAAGCCACTTAGATCCTTCGCACGGCGCCCTTGGTACCGTGATTGTAAACACGGGCACACTGCGCCAAGGTGACGCATTCGTCTGCGGTGCCACTGTTGGCAAAGTACGCGCCATGATCGACGCTCATGGCAAGCGCCTCGATGAGGTCGGACCCTCTGGTGCCGCCCGTGTCTCTGGCTTTGACGGTGTGCCAGAAGTCGGCGACATTGTTCAGGTTGTTCCATCTGAACAAGAGGCACGTGCGCTGATTGATGATTACAAGCGCCTCTACGAAACTCACCGCAAGCGCAGCTTCGCAGATCTTGTCAGCCGTCTTTCGGAAGGAAAGCTGACCCAATTAAAGATTGTCCTCAAGGCAGATACCCAAGGTTCCCTCCAAGCCATTCAAGATGCGTTAGCAAAGAAAATGACGGCCGAGGTAGCAGTAAAGGTTATTCACGCTGCCGTTGGGTCTGTTTCAGAAAACGACGTTATGATGGCCTCCGCGAGCGACGGTATTGTCGTAGCTTTCCATGTACCAGTCTCACAGAGCGTGCGTCCTACGGCTGAGCGTGAAGGCGTAGAGGTGCGTGAATACGACATTGTCTACGCACTGCTCGACGATATTGACGCTCTCCTAAAAGGCTTAGTGGAGCCAGA
>CAZXUD010000057.1:0-6277 GCA_964643805.1 uncultured Candidatus Peribacteria bacterium
GTGAATGGTTTTATAACCAATGGGCACCCGCGCGACCTCGTACGATTAATTCTTCTGCTCACAGCAGATGAGAAATTAAGAGAAACTGTTGGGAACGCGGCTCGTCGTATTCTAGATCGCTACGAACGCAATACTCTCGTGACGAATTACGCGAATTACCTTAAGTCATTGCGATGAAATTATTAATTATCACCCAAAAAGTAGACGGCAATGATCCCATCCTCGGTTTTTTTATTCGATGGATTGCAGAGTTTGCGTCGCATTATGAAAAAGTAACGGTCATCGGCCAAAGTGTTGGCACACAGAACTTACCTTCGAACGTTCAGGTGCTTTCTCTGGAAAAAGAAAAAGGTCGCAGTCGTTTGCAGCAAGTACTCCGCTTTTTAAAATTACAGTGGTCACTACGCCGCGAATACGATGCAGTGTTTGTACACATGACACCTATTTGGGTGGTCATTGGTGCGCCGCTTTGGATTCTCTTACGCAAGCCGCGGTACCTTTGGTACGAGGCCAGAGGCGGTGGTGTGGCGCTCAAAATAGCTGTTGAATTCGCTCAAAAGGTCTTCAGTGCTTCTGTGTACGGTATGCCTCTTACAACACCTAAAAGCGTTGTGGTAGGGCACGGTATAGATACACAGAGGTTTCTGCCTGGTACAGAACCAAGAGAGCAACATTTGTTTGTAAGTGTGGGTCGACTCTCACCTGCAAAACGTCTTCATGTGCTTTTCCATCACTATCTACCATTCAGTAAGCAATACACCTGGAAAATTGCCGGTACCGTCATCACGGAACGCGACAAAGTGTACGATCAGCAAATCCAAAACATGATTGAAGAACACAAGCTCCAAGAAAAAATTATTATAGAACCCATCGCGAACAATGCTCTGCCGGTTTTGCTACAGCAAGCGAATATCTTTTTGCATGCTAGCAATACGGGGTTAGACAAAGCAGTGTTAGAAGCCATGGCCTGCGGTTGTATTGTTCTTACTTCAGGGAAAGCCTTCCAAGACGTACTTCCAAATCTTTGTGTGGCTGATGACAGCACCTTTAGCGGCAAGCTCAAAGACTTACTGTCATTAGAACCACAGAAACAAGAATCATTACGGCGCGAACTACGCACATTCGTCGAAACTCAGCACAGCCTACCCCGACTCATCAATCAATTAGTGAGTCGCATAGAATTATAAGGCAGCGAGGAGGCGCTCACTCGCTTCCTGAATATTGGTGAATGTTCTGCCTTCTGTAAGCAGTGGCTCAGCGCGCATTCGAATGCGTTGCAGATCAGCATCCGATGGCAAGGTGGGCAAAGGGTATGCTGTGCCACGCAATTGAGTACATACCTTCTGAACTTCATTGGCCGAAAGCAGTGCAGCTAGACAGCGATACAACACGTTTCCTTTCCATTGGTCATCAGTTGTGGAATCAAAGAAGTGGAGCAGCGCTTCTGCAGTAGGGAATGCTTCCAGCAGAAGCGCAGCGATACTGGTGCCATCGAAACCAATAAAACTACGGTCACGCTCCAGCTCAGGCACAATTGCACAGCGGTATCCATGTTGAATCAGCAGCTCATTACTCTTATCCAACGTGTCGTAGCGACTCATCGGCTTTTCGCGGTGTGACGGGTGGGTGTTGCCATCTGCTGGTTGCGCATTCAGGTGTTCACGATCCACAAATATCGACCGGTCGAGGGCCACACAGTAACTGCCACTCGGTTCATACTCTTTGCCATCAATTTCAAAATGCCACCACGCGCGCGGACGGAAGCTCACCGTCGCAGTCTTTGGCTCGGCAAACTCTTTTTGTAAAGTTTGCAGGCCTTCAGCGCTGCTAGGGAATACATCATCGTCGCAGATCCAAATATAACGGCTATTTTTACCTGCTCCTGCAACGAACGCATCAATTTTCGTGGGGTGCATGGCATTAATGTATTTTCGAACCGTGGCACCTGGTACATCTTTGGGGTTCAAGTCGCCCGAACAATCGAAAATAAATACTTCGACAGCATCACCAAAATACTTTCGCACCAAATGATTCCAAACAATGACATTCGGAGGAAAAATATTGCAGGTGAAAAGAGTAATTTTTTCGCTTGGAGCGAATGGTCGGGGATTTATATGGTAGGAGAGAGTCGGTAGGGCATTCCGAAATAAACGCCTGAGCGAAAACTTCTTTTGCGCCTGGGACAATATGTCCGTGTGAGTAATGGCAGGTACCACCTAAACGAGGGAGAACATCAAATGCAAAATTGGATTCACAATTCCAAATACCCACGCACTTAAGATTGGAATGTGCATCAATTGCTCTACTACAATCACTGCTAATAATATCAGTGGACCCTTCTGCATAAATTCCCAATACACTGTGTCGTACCGTAGGGGAATGAATGGGTGAATAATTTTGGAACCGTCCAACGGTGCAATTGGTAATAGGTTGAATGCCATCAATGCCAGATTAATAAAAAGGGAGCCTGCTAAGATCTGAGTAATTAAAAGGATGACAGGGCTGCCACCATTTTCCAGGGTGATTAAGTCCATTGCCGAAGCGTCACTGGTTTTTCCTAAAAAGGTGAGGCCAATGAACGCCACTATTGCCAATACTAAGTTAATTGCCGGACCAGCCAAGGCTACCAACGCCACATCACGCTTTGGTTTCTTAAAATACCGAGGGTCCACGGGAACGGGTTTCGCCCAACCGAATCCAACAATAAAAAACATCAATGTGCCCAAGAGGTCTAAGTGAGCTAAAGGGTTAATGGTCAGACGACCGGCGTATTTAGCCGTCGGGTCACCTAAACGGTACGCCACATAGCCGTGCGCCCATTCATGAATAGAAACCGCTATTAAAATGGCAATGATGTAGGAGGGCGAAACGAAAGGGGACATAGGGTGATTCTAAATTCTTATGGTTCAAAGCTAAATAGATTGTTCGGGAGAATGACAATTTCCTTTATTGAATTGTTGACCATAGCCTCGTAGCTCCGTACTCTACGCGCACTTCGTATGGCACGCCGATGTGTTAAAACAGGCAAGCAAACGGCAACGGGCAACCGCCGCAGCCACTCTTTACGTGCTACAAAGCGCACTTTTAGGGTGAATATTCAAAAGAAGCGCATCTTTGACCCACGGACGGGTGAATACAAAACTATCAAAGTAGCTGCCAGTTACCTACGAACATTGGCTAAGCGGCTTCAGGCAGGTAAGCCTGTCTAAACGGTCGGAGGCTTTCGCAGCTCCTTAATTTCACTTCGCTCGTGTTTTTCCTCGAGGGTCTTTTCTTTACTGCGGCGTGAACGACGCTGCTTTTGTTTGCGGACTTTAAAACGCTCATGCGCCATCTGTGACTGTTCTCCTTTCACGTGTTCTTCTATCTTTAGAATCAGAAGTTCCCACGCTTCCTTACGATTCTGCAGTAAACCGCGGTGGTGTTGGTAGCGAACAATAATGCCAGTTGGTTGATGAGTTAGTTCTACGCAATTGGTAGCTTTATTAATATTCTGTCCGCCGTGCCCATGTCCGCGTGTGTGGTGTTCCACCACGTCAGCTGGGTTGAAGTGAATGGCTTCCGCCATCAAATGATACTTTTGGTGAATCTCAATCGGGAAGTTCATGTTGATAATTGTACGTGAAGAAATAGGTGACGCTAATGCTCTTTGTTACACTGGACGAAATCAGCGCGGAGAGATGGCTGAGTGGTCGAAAGCGCACGACTCGAAATCGTGTAAACCCTTACGGGTTTCGAGGGTTCAAATCCCTCTCTCTCCGCCAACATCCTTTTTCTATCGAAAATAAAATCCGTCACAAAACCGACTTTCGATGCATTCTATTAATTATAATTAGCTATTTAAAATGGCTTAAAGAAGCGTAAATTCGCTTTTAAGCCGCGATTCCTTCACTTTTGTCAATTGCATCTTGTCTACAAATACTGTGGAGAAATCGCCAATGTAACCAAAATTTGCTTGCGAAATGCGAATCTGCCTTTAGAATTTTAGTGTTTTCTATTCCTTCCCCCTTTACCCATGAGCTACGTAGTTGCTTCTAAGGTTAAAGAACTGCTCAAGAAGTCAGGCATGATGAGTGCTGGCGACCTGACAGACGCTGCTAGCAGCTTGCTAGAGTCTGCCATCAAGAAGGCAGCTGAGCGTGCTAAGTCGAACGGCCGCAAGACCGTACGACCAGAGGATCTTTAGTCTAGGTTTCTTTTATAAGAACTATGAGAAGGCGCCGTAAGGCGCCTTTTTGTTTTCTCTATTCCGACGCGAGTCTTTTCAACTCTGCGTCGATGAATTGCTGCAGGTCACCATCCAACACTCCAATGGTGTCGCTCGTCTCAATATCGGTGCGTACATCTTTCACCATTTGGTATGGATGCAACACGTAGCTACGAATCTGTTGGCCGAAGTCCGCGCTCCGTGTGGCACCTTTCAATTCCTTTTTCACAGCGGCGTCTTCCTGCTGTTTTCGTTCTAATAACTTTGCTCGCAACATATTCATTGCCTGTTCGCGGTTACGCATTTGGCTGCGGTCACTTTGGCAGGCGGCAACAATGCCGGTGGGTATGTGCGTAATGCGAACAGCAGAGTCCGTCTTGTTTACGTGCTGGCCGCCAGCACCGCCACTGCGGTAGGTATCTATACGTAAATCTCCAGGATCAATTTCCACCACCTCTGCATCTGTAATTTCTGGCAGAACTTCCACTAACGCAAAGCTGGTCTGGCGCAGGCTCTTGGCATTAAAAGGGGAGAGGCGCACTAAGCGGTGTGTGCCCCGTTCGCACTTTAATTCACCGTAGGCCATCGGTCCTTGTACATACACAGTCACAGACTTAATGCCTGCTTCCTGGCCGTCCGTTTTTTCAATAATGTCTGTGCTCCAACCTTTGCGTTCGCAAAAGCGTAGGTACATCCGCAGCAACATACTCGCCCAATCTTGCGCCTCCGTGCCGCCGGCACCGCCACTGATTGTTAGGTAGCAATTGCCAACATCAAACTCACCGCTTAGATACAGCTGTGTCTCCACGGTTTTCCATTCGCTTTCTAAACGAGTGAGCTCTTGCTGAAGATCTGCTAAATCTTCCGGGCTCGACTGCTCGGCTAGTTCCAATAATTCAGTTGTTTGCTCCGCCAGAGTAGCAACTGGTTCCCACTGCTTTCGCAGGGCCTTCAGTTTTGCAAATAAGGCATTCGCCGCTTTCTGGTCACTCCAAAAATCTGGCGCCTGCGAACGCTGCTCTAACTCAGCTATTTCTTTTGGGAGTCCCCGTTTCTCAAAGAGAGTCCTTCCCTGTGTAGAGGGCGGCTTTCAGCTCACGAAGTTTTTGGAGCAGTTCTTCCACGGGAAGGGGGAACAAGTGTCTCTATTATAAGCCATTTGAGGCCTAATTTAAATGGCTTCTTGAAGCCACTTTACAAGGACCTACTTTTGAAGAATTAGCAACGTTTGATGTCTCGTTCAAACGCTCATTTTTTGCTATAATGTAATGATTTCTTATATGTCAAATACCAACAGTATTCCACCGGGACTTTGGAAGCGGATTGCCACCACTCTTGCCCTTTTTACAGGGGTGCTCTTGGTCGGTTTATTGGTGTCTCGGTTATTCATCATTCCTTTATTTACGCATGTTGAATTAGCGGGGTCTACGTACGATGTTTCGAGCCTCCGTAACTACTACAATGAATTATCTCAAGAGGTTGCGAAGAAGGAAGCGGAACGAAACTCATTAATCTTTCCGGTTCAAATGGAAGAGTACGTCGCGTTGCGGGATGCAAAACATGATCAATTAAATTTCTCTGAGTTGCGTTCAGCAGTGGAGAACGCCGCTCAGCAATTTGAAAGTGAAGGTAAAGCGGCGGTCGCTTTCAGTTCTTGGAAATACGATGCTGATGCAAACAGTTTGATTGTTGGCGGTATGGTACGGAACGTCGGTTCGCGCAGCATGACCGTGCTAGCGCAATTTGCCGAAGCCTTACAGGAACTTCCATTTGCAAGCAGCGTCAGTCAGCCGCAGTACACACGGCTTGATGACTCGCGCTTTGGACCTTATTCGCCATTCAATTTCGAGATCACTCTCCAATGAAACACGTGCTCACGTTCCTGCGTCGGCCCACCATCCTCTTTGCTCTTAGCGGCATTAGCGTGGCGGTCTCGAGCGTCTTAATAGTGCAGCATCTCCGTTTGCTTACAGAAACTCAAGACACGGTGTTACCGTTGGTAACCGATGTTCCATTGTTGGAAAGACGTGGGGCACTGTTACAGCAACAGTTAGAAATGACACAACTCCA
>CAZXUD010000058.1:0-6211 GCA_964643805.1 uncultured Candidatus Peribacteria bacterium
GAAGCGCAACAAATGCACTATTTACGAAGTTAAAGTACGGAAATATTCCTGACGGCTTAACACCTGAATTAGTTCGTGAAATTCTTGCCGATGTTGAAGCATATGCCGCAACTGGGCCAAAAAACCTTTATTCGGACGTACAAATGGAAGAGCACTTGATATATTTAGAACAAATTTTACGCGGACGTTATGGAAAACATTTTGCTAATGAAACTGAAATCATGGCTGCGAAGAACTATTTGAACCATCAGGGTAGAATAGGATACAACTCGGATATTCACCATTTCGGATTTTGACCATTAATGGTAATAACTCCTCACTTCAAACAATAACCAGAAACCGATGAGTGTGAAGATGAGACCAAAGACAGAGCCGTAACCGAAGACAATATTGACGACGGTTGCGATGGCCGAAAGCACCGAACCATAGAAGAGATAGTTCCAACCTTTCTTTTTGTGAGCTTGCAATGGCTTGAAAGCGAGAAGGTTAAGAATGGCAGAGAGAAAAGCTACCACCATACTAAGTAAGAGCATTAATTGAATTGTGCCCGCACCAACGAACGAGAAGGAGAGTAGTGTGCCGATGGCGCCTGCAGAGAAAACGGCAAACAAACCAAGAATGCCGAAGATGAGCGCCAGCCACGGTGCAATTTGTACCAGTGTCTGTCGCGCGTTCTCTGGAATGTGCGGTGCTTTTGCAAAAAGTGGTGCCAACCAACTTTCCAGAGCTGACATTTTCTTTTCTGCTTTGGCCTGGAAATCATTATCCATAATGTACGGGGGAAGATTATCTCCCAAGGTAGACCTCCCTACCCCAAAGGACAAGCATACTCGACTTCTGTGGAGAGGATTTGTAAACTAAGATTCCTTTTCCAATTCCAATCTATTCTTATGAATCCACATACTCTCAAGCGTCTTGTTCCCGCCCTCGGTATTGTTTCCTTACTTGGTCTTACGGCCTGCAATCCTGCAGAGCGTCTTATGGAGAACGCCATCGAAAATGAAACAGATGGAGAAGTGAACGTGGATTTGAGTGAAGGCGGCCTGAACATTGAAACTGAAGAAGGTACTTTTAGAACTGGTAATGAATTACCAGAGGGCTGGCCTGAAGATGCACCGCTGTATGAAAATGCGACTATTCAATACTCGGCCTCCGCAAATGAAGCACCTGGTAACCAAGGTGCCATGGTTGTTCTTATGACTGAGGACGACGCTGCAACCGTTGTCGAAGCGTACAAGACAATGCTAGCTACGAACGGTTGGACAGTCGCTGGAAACATGCAAGGCGGCGCTAATACATTTATGAGTGCTACGAAGGGCGAACTCGTCTTGTCCTTAGCAATTGCATCCAATGGTGAACAGACCAGCATCACTATGGGTGTGGGAAATAAATAATTTGAACCTTTGCCTTACTTCTAGCCCCTCTTTCGAGAGGGGTTAGGGTTTGGCAGGTAAAATGTTGAGTATTACACCGCTGGCAGTTTGTAATTGGAGTTCTGCTTGCTGTGGATTCCGTGGCGAGCGAATGGCGGCCCACTTTTGCCAGAGTACATCAGCGACTTGCTGCTGCAGAGCAGCTGATTGTTGGAACCAATCCTCAGTAACCGTGACACGAAGACTATTTTGGTTCGTGGAATCCAGCACGGCTTGATCTAACAGGTGAAGCAGCTGCCCATCAGCCACACTCTGCTTAAAACGCGTAAGGATTTGTTCTTTTTCTGCATCCAGACGAGCCTGCTCTGCATCACGACCACTCTGTTCTGCTTGAGCGAGCGTCTTTTTTGTCTCAGCCGCACTGGCATGAATGGCTTCCAATGTTTGAGGGAAGCCAACACAGCCCAAGCTAGTGGCTCGGTCATCAACCGCAAGGCGCCACTCGTAGAGATACTGCGTATTTTCTTGAGTGGAGAGATTAATGAGTGCGTTGCAACTGCGTTGCGCATCTAAATACGATGCGTTTACTTTGGAAGCACAATCACGATCACAACGATTTAACCACGCATATGCTTGGGCACCATATTTTTCTTCTAAGTGAGACTGCGACAGGAATAAATCTTGCCATGGGAAAAAACTGAAGAGTGCACCAACGACAAGGATACTTCCTATCAACCAGCCCGCCAATTCCACGCGTCGAGCAAGGGCAGTCCGCTTATCGGTTTTATTTAAATCGTCCCATTTGATCTCGTTGTATTCCACGAAAATAGTATACATGGAGCCGTTCTCGCTGGTGGGACAAATTAATGATGGTAGCCTGTCCCCTTCTTTATTTGCAGCGCTCGGTAGAGTTGTTCCACAAATATCAAACGGCAGAGTTCATGCGGGAACGTCATGCCACTTAAGGCAATCAAACGATCAGCGTTATCTTTCAACGCTTTCGTCATGCCATAGGCACCACCCAGGACAAAGATGACATGCTCACCACGGTCAGCAACAGTACTGAGCTCTTTTGCGAAGGATTCTGACGTAAATGATTTGCCAGTTTCATCTAAAACCCAGACCAAGCCTTTTCTTTTTTCTAATGCGTTCAGAATTCTCTCCGATTCCTCTTCTTGTTGTCGCTGAGGATCACGTTCTTTGCTTGCAGGTAATTCGAGAACTTCAAACGCTGCTTCATTCTTTATTCTATCAACGTAATGTTCGCACCCTTCTGTCACCCAAGCCTCTTTGAGAGCGCCGACACAGATGAATGTGATTTTTTGCATGCTAACGCTTCTGCAAAACGGCGACTGTTTCTATATGTGCCGTGTGAGGGAACATATCAACTGGCTGAACAGAGCGAAGATCGTAACCTTGCTGTAAGAAGTAGCCGAGGTCACGCGCAAAGGTAGCTGGATTGCATGACACGTAGATGATCTTCTTTGGTGCATGCGCAACGACTGCTTCTCTGGCTTTAGGATGCAGCCCTGCGCGCGGAGGATCTAAAATAATTGTAGAGAAAGCATACTTTCCACCAGGTGCTAATTGCTGATGAAGCACTTGTTCCGTCCGTCCTTTGTAAAAACTGATGTTACCGATGCGGTTTGTGCCCGCGCTCTTCAGTGCATCATCAATGGCACCCGGATGACTTTCCACACCGACCACTTTTTCGCAGAAACGAGAGAGATATTGTCCGATGGTTCCCATACCGCAGTACGCATCCAGCACAACGTCACGCGGTTCAAGATCAGCCCCTTGAGCGATAGCTTGGTACAACTTTTCCGCACCGAGCGTATTGGTTTGGAAGAACGAGAAAGGAGAAATTTCAAAGCTGAGATCGAAAAGTCGTTCCGTAATTGTTTCTTTACCAACGAGGGTGTGGATTTTTGGTTCCTCGGGTCGCTCGTTCATTCCTAAATTTTCTATAATGAGCAGAGACGCTAAACCTGGTCGCCCTGCAAAGCGCATGAAGTGTTGGAACATTGGTTCCAGCTCTTTCTTTTTTGCTTTCACCGTAAAGGCGATCATGTGCTCCCCGGTGTGCACACCACGACGCAACAAGAGCGTCCGAAGGATGCCTTTGTGCGTCTTTGGGTTATAGACCGGTAACTTCGTTGCTTCCATGAAACGACGCACATCACTCAGTAACTGACTGATTTGTTCGTCGTAGAGATGACATTCTGTAATCGGGAGAACGGTGGACCACTGACCTGGCTGGTGAAAACCAACCGTTGGATTTTCATCAAAGTAGAGGCGCCGTCCACCTTGGTCTTCGCTGCGCATATTTTCGTACCCGAACGAGAGCTCCAATTTGTTTCGGTAATGGAACACTTGGGGGCTTGGAATTATTTTCAGCACACGCCCGGCTAACTGTTTTCGGACAGCTTCATCGACCGGCGTCACATGTTCCAGCGTCTCGCGGACAATCTCCTCCTTATAATCAATCTGTTTGTTGTAGGGTAAGTTTTGCCAAACACAGCCCCCACAATCGTGAAAATGAGGGCATCGGGGCATAATCTCATCCTTCGACTTCTTGAGGATCTTATGGACCTTGGCCTCAGCAAAACGGTCCTTGGCTTTGGTGATAACCACCTCGGCCTGCTGGCCTGGAATAGACCCCGGGATGAATACCGAGATTCCGCCGATATGAGCCAATCCAGCCCCTCCGTAGGTCAATTTCTCCACCGTCACTGTATGGAGCTGGCCGGGGTGCAAAGGCACCTCTTCAGTGCTTGACATTAATAGAAAAATAGTTTATAAATAACAACCTTTTGTCTGCCCCATGAGAGAAAAAACGCTCGTCATTATGGGCTTACTCCTTGGTACCGGTGCCGCCACTGCGGTCTCTGTCCTGCCCGGAATGCTACCAAATTCTGCTGTTATGGCAAGCAATGCCTACGAGAAAAGTGCTGCCACGGTGAAGCCTCGCATCAGACTAGTAAATAAGGTGTCCGCTCAGCCTGCACATACTTCTGCTGTTTCCAAACCTCAACCTCGCAAGACTGTGTCGAAGGAAGCGCCACTGCTCGCTATTGTTGATCAGCCAGATATCTCGCTGATACACCGTCGCATTGCAAATGATGTGCTGCTTTCGTTCCCAGAAGCTTGTCGTAACGCTCTCAAAAATTTCTACGTACGGTACGATAACCCTAAGCAACGCGGTCTTGGTGGTCCGAAGACGATCATTATTACAGGCAACGTCGGTGACGATGAATTCCGGGCTCTCCTTATTCACGAATTGGGACACGTATTCGATTTAAACGAGAACCCTAAGTGTATGGGAGGAACCGCAAAAAGCGGCGCTAGTGAATTTATGGATGGAACGACACCAATCTACTTGGATGATCCGAGTGTGCAGTTCTACCGGATTTCTTGGAGTGACGCGAAAACAAAGAAGCCAACCGTACAGCCGGGAGATTTCGCGAGTGGTTATGCCTCGTCGGATGCGTTCGAAGATTTTGCCGAGAGCTTTGCGTACTTCGTCTTACAGCGTTCGGCTTTTGAGGAACGTGCTCAGACCAACACCGTCATGGCTGCCAAACTCAAATGGTTTACGACCTACCTCTTCCCTAACGACTTAAAGATTGCGACCGGGTTCCACGAATGGTCTGGAGTAACGCCCTGGGACATCACAAAACTGACCTACCAGTGGAAGCCAGCCACCATGACTACAGCGGCCGTACGGCCATAATGATGATGTCGTAGAAAGGATCTACTTTTCATTTAGTACTCCCACCCAATTTTCAGTATCCTTCGTCCCTTATGCGTTACGCTCTCACCCAGATTCTTTGGCTCCTGACCGACATGCTCCTCTTTATAGGAGCGTTTTCGTTGGCGTATTTCCTCCGCGTGGGCTGGGTGCTTTCTACGGACTTCCCCTTCGACCGGTTCTTGCTTTCTACCATGCTGGCCGCACCCGTATGGCTCTTAGTATTGGCCACCACTCGCACGTTCACATTACCTCGAAATCAAATCACTCTCCGCAACGGCTTATTCATTGGTTACTCCTGTTTAGTAGGCGTCGCCGTGTTCACACTCATTTATTATTTCGCGTTCACAGCCTTCTTCAGTCGTCTGTTACTGATGACTGCTTGGGTATTGAGCACCATTGCTACTTGGGTTTGGCATATTTGTTACGACCAACTTCGCCGTTTTATTTTGCGTTCCAATCCACCAGCGTTCCCCACGTTAATTGTTGGTGTTACGCGCGAATCGAAAAAATTAATTGAGGAATTGAATCGTCGTAAAAGTCCACTCAAGCCTGTGGCCATTCTTGATGGACGAGGAACCTCTGAAAAAGAAATTGATGGCGTCCCCGTGAAAGGAAAGTTGAAGAAATTAGAAGAAATTCTCGAGAATGAAGGTATTACGCATTTGATTCAATGCAGCGATTTAGAGCAATCTCTCAACTTATTGAGCGCATCACGCCAGCGTGGAATTACGTACATGTTACTGCCTTCTGTTTTAGGAATTGTAGAAAGAGACGGCCGTGTAGATACCTTAGAAGGTCATCCGGTTACGATGGTTCGCCCACAGAAGTGGCGCGCACTTCAATGGTTACTCCAATAATGTATGAGAGAATTTTCTCCTGAAGAACACCGGGCACGCATGAGTTCCTTCAAAGGAAAAATTAAGCAAGCGCGCTACATGTTTTTAGTCTTAGAAAATCTGAGTCTGCAATATCGAGAACTCAACCTTGCTGATCCTCTTGTGAACGTACTTCAACAAAGTTTGACCACACCGCCCACCGTCATGGATGACTGAGAGATATCACCAACGCTGGAAGAGACACTGGT
>CAZXUD010000059.1:0-6202 GCA_964643805.1 uncultured Candidatus Peribacteria bacterium
AATACCCTTAGGAATTTGTCTGCATTAGAAGAAGCTCATATTTTAAATTTACACAGAGCAACTATCACTGCAAAAGCGCGGATATCACTCCAATTGCCTTATACGCAGAGGGGGCAGAAAGAAATGTTGCTTATAGCAACAACGCGGCATTCTTTAGAGGAAACCTTGCCTAAAGATCTACACATATTAGAGGGCTTAGACCAAATCATCACAGATCAAAGCATGCTTGATGATTTGCATTTGAGGCGCAATGAAAGTTTTAAACACAACCCATTGCCTGTTGAACTGATTAATCCATCAAGTAAGTACCAGGGTGCAGCATACGACGGTGCACAAGAAGTGACTGCGGCTGGTGCACAAACACCGCTTATAGCGGTAAATGAGACTGAATTTGAAAAGATGCTTTTGTTGCCAGATGGGTCCATAACACCACCACTGAAAGACGGGCGGATAGATGATTTTGCTGCCCAAAGGTTCGACGGAGCAGTGGAGCGTTTTTATAGAAAAATAGTGTTACGACGCAATTCTGCGAGCCAGCCCCAACCTTTGCTGAGCGTGAGTATGGGTTCAAATGGAGGGTATCTTTTACATATGTTGCAAGATGGAGGGGTAAATATTACCTACACAAGTGTTATAAAGAATGACAAAGAGATTTTGAAGATTGCAGGGGTGGGTGGTGGCGTCAGTGCAAAAATTAAGAATACAACTGGGGCAGGAGACGCTTCATTTTCAGCTCTCGTCGTTAGTTTTATGTCCGATATGGAACGTTACTTAAGAGAAAATTCAGACAAGTTACCCATGGATGCAAAAGTAAGACAAGCGGCGATTATCAATGCGTCTGCTCTGCTTCAACGGACCTTCAGTCAGATTATTTTTCATTCGATGAGTCGTAATATTGAAGTTGTTCCACCAGAATCTTTAAGGGCGATCATGGGTTTGGTTGCCAAAAAAAGTGTCGAGGCTGCACTCCATTCCCAATATGATTGTGGAGCGTGGCGGTCAAAAATTCCTGGCTGGAATGTAGATGTTGTTTCCTGGAGAGCTGGACATTTTGACTAGTGGTGCCGAGGAGAGGAATCGAACCTCCATGGGGTTGCCCCCGCCAGCTCCTAAGGCTGGTGCGTCTGCCAGTTTCGCCACCTCGGCTAGTGATACAAGGAAAGATCAAGAGAATGAGCTATATGCCAAGTAGATCCTGAGCCCTGTCGAAGGGTCGCCACCTCGGCATAGACCTATTGTGCCTCATAGTGACTCGTCTTGCTTGTTGTCATCCATTTTTACTGAGGTTTTTTGGGTGCGCTCCTTTTCCTCAGCAGCCATTTCTTCAAAAGTCATGTGGAGGATCTTTTCCTCTAAATCCTTCGCTTCCTCAATTTTGTGCTTAAATTCACGGTCTGCATCCGTCCGTGACTGTAACGAACGTTGATGTAAATCTTGCTTCGATTGGCGCTCATTCACGGAGAGTGTGTCGCGCTGCTTTTTACCTTCGGTCCGAACTTCATCCAGACGTTTGGTTCGTTCAATTTCTAAATCGGTAAACATTTTTTGGTATCTACTGATGACACGATCCTTTTGTTTCTTTTCATCACGATCAATTTCGTCAGAAGTTCTTGTTCGTAAACTTGGGTCCTTAATTCCAGGAAGAATTGAACGCTTGCGATGGAATGTTTGCTCCACCTCCGTCACTTCCATTTGTTCTTTCATTCTTATTTTTGAACGACGACGTGCGGTTTCCTCTTCAATTTCCGCAACCAACTGCTTTTCCGTTGTTTCTGAATCGCCACGGTCTTTCCGTGCATTCTGTTCAATCTTTCTTTCTGCCATTGCTTCTAATTGTTTCAATTGTTCGTATCGTTTCCTTGTTTCTGCATTTGCTTCGCCCACCGCTTCTTCCTTTGCCATGCTTGCCTCGCGTTTTCTGCGCGCCTTCATACGACCCACTGCTGCTGAGCGATCAAGATTGATCATATATTCCTTTTGTTTTGCTTCCGCCTTCTTTTTCTCTTCGCGTTTCTTCTCTACCAATTCTTGCTGCTCCTTTTTAATACGTTTCATCTCATCTATTTCACGGGAACGCTCTCTATCTTCCTCACGAATTTTTTTATTTAATTTTTTACGAGCATCCACACTCTTTTCTTCTTCACGCATCGCAAACTGCTGACGCTCACTTCGTTCCGTAGTTTCAGTTTTTCGTTTCGTTTTCTTCTTTTCCAATTGATCTGCAGAAGCCTGGCGCAACTCCGCACCGCGCTTTTCCAAAGCCTCTAAATCTGGCTTCCGGTCAGGGTTATTGGTCTTTTTAGGCATTCCCTACAGTATACCATAAATGACCTGTTTCCGGGAGTCCGCTTAATCCTCTTCCACCAGCTTAATGTTGAGCTCCTTCAGCTGTTTTGCAGAGACGACGGATGGTGCACCCATCATGGCGTCTTGAGCCTTGCCGTTCTTTGGGAAGGCGTAAATGTCGCGGATGCTTGGGTATTCACCTAGCACCATCATCAAGCGGTCGATACCTGGAGCAATACCACCGTGTGGAGGAGCACCAAATTGGAAGGCGCGAATCATACCGCCGAATTTGTCATCAACTTCTTTCTGGGTGTAACCAGCAATTTCAAAAGCTTTGTACATAATTTCTGGTTTGTAATTTCGAATTGCACCGGAACTGATTTCAAACCCGTTGCAGAAAAGATCGTACTGGTACCCGAGAATATCGAGGGGATCTTTTTCTAACAGTGCTTCCATACCACCTTGTGGCATAGAGAATGGATTGTGAGAGAAGTCGACTTTGCCTTCGGACTCGCTCCACTCATACATTGGGAAGTCGACAATCCAGCCCCAAGCGGCCTTTTTAGGGTCCTTTAAGCCTTGGCGCTTGCCTACTTCATTACGGACAGCGCCGAGTGCATGGCAGGCTGTAATCCATTTATCGGCCCCGAAGAAAATGGTGTCGCCTGGCTTCGCGCCGACTTCTTTTACCATCTTTGCAGCCAAGTCATCACCTAAGAACTTTGTAATAGGTGATTGTAGCTCGCCATCTTTCACAACAATGTACGCCAAACCTTTTGCACCGTAGGTTTTTGCAACTTCCGTCAGGTCATCAATATCTTTTCGAGAAAATTCTGCACCTGGGACGCGCAGTGCGTGCACAACACCCTTGTTAGCGACTGCATCGGCAAACACTTTGAAGCCGCAGCCCTTACACATCTCGGAAATGTCTTTTATTTCCATGTCGAAACGCAAATCAGGCTTATCTGTTCCATAGCGAGTCATAGAATCTTTCCAAGAGAGGCGAGGGAATTTTTCGGTAGTTAGTTTTTTATCAGAAAAATTCGCCGTGAGCTCTTTCATCAATGGTTCAATGACTTCGAACACATCTTCTTGGGTTACGAAACTCATTTCTAAGTCTAGTTGGTAGAACTCACCTGGGTGGCGGTCAGCTCGAGGGTCTTCGTCGCGGAAACACGGTGCAATTTGGAAATAACGGTCTAAACCGGCCACCATCAGCAATTGCTTAAATTGCTGCGGAGCCTGTGGCAGAGCGTAAAACATGCCTTTGTGAATACGGCTTGGAACCAAGTAATCGCGGGCGCCCTCAGGCGAGGAATTTGCGAGGATTGGTGTCTGCACTTCCGTAAAGTTCTTGCCGTGCATGTATGTACGGATGTGCTGAATAAAGTTATCGCGCATCGCCAACATCTTTTGCATGCGTGGGCGGCGCAAATCTAAGAAGCGGTACTGCAAACGCAGTTCCTCATTGATATCTTTCTCTTGATCGATCTCAAACGGAGGTGTTTTTGATTCGCTCAATACTTCCATGGATTCAATAACGACCTCTACTTCGCCCGTTGGATTATCTTTTCGTTCTGCACCTTCCACACGCTTGCCCACAGCACCAATTATTTTTAATACCCACTCAGAGCGAATTTTTTCGGCCTGAGAGAAGAGCTCTTTATTTTCAGGATGGATTACCACTTGAGTGAAACCATAGTGGTCACGGAGATCGATAAAAATCAGTCCACCATGGTCGCGGCGGCGGTGTACCCAGCCACATAAAGTGACCTGTTGGCCGACATCACCAACTTTGAGCTCGCCGCAGGTATGGGTACGAAGCATTGGAAGATAGTGTAAGCATATCCTTCAGGGATTCCTATAAGGAAAGCCACTTTCTGGAGGGATTGGCAATTATCTATTTAAACAGCTTTCCTAGTTCACTCTTAAATTCATCCACGTCCTTAAATTCGCGGTGGACGGAGGCGAAACGAATGTAGGCAACCTCATCTAAATTCTTGAGTGCCTTCATAACATCTTGCCCAATGGTAGAGCTGGAGACTTCTTTTTTATTCGCAGCCCATTTTTCTTCCAACTTATTGAGCATCTTATCAATCTGGTCCTGACTAATCGGTCGCTTGGTGCAGGCAATCCAAATGCCACGCTCTAACTTACTACGACTGTAGGGCTCACTGGTGCCGTCCCGCTTACTCACAATAAGAGAGCCAAGCTCTTGGCGCTCAAAGGTGGTGAAGCGATGACTGCACTTGAGGCATTCCCGCCGGCGACGGACGGCGCGACCGTCCTCGGCGAGGCGGGAATCGACCACGGAGGTGTCTTCAGACTTGCAGCGTGGGCAGTTCATAAAGGTATTCTAGGTCGTTTTTCAGGGATAGGCACAACTTTAGCGCCTTTTAAGCAAAGCGAGCTTCCACAGCACACCATCGCCGCTCTTTTCAGCCTGTTCTCTTAACCGAATAACAGCGTCTTGCCAGTCGCCTCGTTCTTCTTGAACACGTTGTCCCGGCCAAGATGGTCTGTCTTCCTCAATCGATACTGGTGGTGGAGGTGTCTTATCAACGGGGTTACTAGTCTCAGGATATGTCTTCGTGGGTTCTAAAATTGCTTTTACATCGGCAGAGGTTTCACCGCGAGCATACTCTAAAAGAATTCTCGAGCCTGGTTGTGTGCTTAAGAAGGCCACTTCTTTAGCTTTTGCGGCCAGTAATTCTTGTTGAGCGGCAACAGCTGTCTCCTGGTAAGCACGTTTTAACACTTCCGTACTTCGGCTCGCGCCTGTTCGCATTGCAATGTCCGTGGCTAAATTATCTTCAAAAGAACCCTCATGCTCTGGAGTTTCTTGGTCTCCATTTTCCAGAAAAGTAATTTTCTCATAATCATTAACCCAACGAACGTATTTTCTTCCCATAATTAAAGAATGAAAAAAATAAAATGGAGAGCCATTTGATTCTTTTTTAGGCGAAAGTCAATGGTCTTAACGCACAGTCTTCTTTACTCCCGTACTTACATCAATAATACGAGAAGGTGGGTTTGCGGCAAGATTTCCGCTATCAATAATCAAATCAGGCTGTACCAGTTTGCTGGTAAATTGGTCCACAATATCCTGCGCACTGTAGGAGTCTAAGTAGCCGTGAACATTTGCCGAGGTGGTGCTGAGGGGAGAGCCAAACTGCTGACTAAGTCCGATAGCAGTTGGGTGAGGGGAGACACGAATTCCAATCGTCATATTTCCTGCAGGAATTGGGAATAATTGTTTTGGAGCATCACTTCGTAATTTTAAAATTAAGGTGAGAGGGCCAGGTAAATGCGCAGCAGCCAGTTCTTCTGCAAGATCATTCCAGTCCACATACAACTGCGCATCTTCCACGGTCATAAAAAGACCACTGACTGGTTGTGTCAGCGGACGTTGTTTTAAAATAAAGAGCTGTTCGACTGCTTTAGGATTACTTAAATCACACGCTAAGCCGTAACAGGTTTCGGTTGCATGGGCGACAACACCGCCATTGGTGAGCACTTCTAAAGCCTTTTGTAAGCCTTCGGGAGAATCGGAGATTACTTCCATGGATTCAGTATAGAACGCTTACTTAGTGTTCGTCGATTTCTTTACCTCGAGATAATTACTTTCCATCACTCGTCCCGATTGATTCAACGCCTCGCGTGCCTGTTCGCGTAAATGCACCAATTCCGTATAGCGACGTGAAATTTTTGGTACAAAGTGAATTCTCAATTCAGTGTCCTGCGCCTGAAGCATCAACGTGCCGTACCCTAACAAGGTTTGTTGAATGCCCCGTTGCCACTTGTTGATATCTTGAATCATCCAAAGATCCACACTCTGGTGTTCGTCGGTTGTGAGTAGAGTTTTTTTAATACGATGAATTTTTTTATCCGTCACGACAATGATGTAGAGAAAGTA
>CAZXUD010000060.1:0-6146 GCA_964643805.1 uncultured Candidatus Peribacteria bacterium
AGGAATACCTTCAATTTTTGAGTACGCGACTTCGGTTAAGCCACTGACTGCAATTGTGGAGGGGATAGCATACGTTTCATCAAAATCTGCCGTGCGGGTGGCGAAGGAGTTTCCCATAAAGAGAACACCACGTCCCGGTTGTGCATCGGTTGAAAAGCCCCAACTAGAGTCGTTCATAGCTACCTGTGAAAGGTAACGAGCGCGCTCTAGTCCTTGCGCAACGTTCTGGCGCGCAATCTCTAAATCGTTGCGAATAATATATTGCCGATACAGCGGGACTGACACACCAGTCGCGAGTGTGAGTACACCCATGGTGATCATGATTTCTATAACAGTGAATCCGCGGCGGCGTGTGGCATGTGTTGTCATAAACTGGGGGGATTAAAAGGCAGTATAGCAATGGGGAGAAGGCTTGAGCATTATCACGACAGAGTCTTTCATACCTGCAATAGCATCCAGAAAGGCCTAACTGAGGTTTCCCACGACACTATAAATAGGCGCAAGAATGCCGAGCGCGATTGTTCCGACGAGTGAACCGATGATAAGAAGCAACATTGGTTCCAAAATAACTGGCAGCTTTTCTGCAATTTCTGACGCACGCTTGTCGTTAATTTCTGCAATCTTCAACATCACTTTGGTGAGTGAACCAGATTGTTCACCCGTCATGATGAGTTGCTGCATAGAAATTGGGAAACACTTGTTGGATAACTTCACCTTATGGAAGGTAGTAGTGAATGAATCACCAAGTTTTATATGTTCCAATATTTCAACGTAGAATTTTTTGTAACGCCAGAGTGACGTCACATCTACTAAGGAATCTAATGCTTCGGTAACCGGCACACCAGCTTGCAAGAGACCACCCATCACCACACCGAAACGGGAAAGGACGGCGTACCGCACCAATGAGCCAATTCCTGGTATTTTAAGCAATACCCATTGGGTGACGACTTTCAACGGGGTGAATTTAGCGAGGAGGATGAAAATAAAAAATCCAACGAAGAACAGGGGGATACCGGTTGTACTTTGCGTAGTGAAGAAGTGTGTAACCGCCATGATCATGCGCGTAACAATTGGTAACGGCACATCAAGCGATACAATCACTTGAATCAGATTCGGTAAGACGAAAATACCCAAGCCGAGCACAATGCTGGTGAGTAAGGTGAGCACAATGATTGGATAAATCATCGCCGTCTTCACTTTGCTTTTGAGCGCGCGCTCTTTTTCTTCTTGGATCGCCAGGTACTGCATATTTTCTACCAAATTTCCTGCCTCTTCACCCACGCGGACCATTGCGACTTGCTGTTGAGAGAAGAAACACTGCGCATCCATCGCACGCCACAGTGGATTGCCCATTTCCACCGAGGTAACAATGTTACCTAAGATCTTTCGAATGCTGCGCTGCCGCGTTTCGCGCTGAAGAGCGCGAATTGCGTCTAGTAACGGCAAGCCGGCATCCATCATGGTGGCTAAGTTTTCAATAAAGGCCATTCGTTGCTTTCCTAAGCCAAAATGTCCGATGCTCGAAAGCACGCGACTGAAGCGATTTGGGGCTTTTTGGACTGGTAATACTAATGTCGCTGGAGTTTTTTGGAGAGGTGCAGGTTGAATAGAATTTTCCACCGGTTGAACGGCGGATAAATCATCTTTCAACTCAATACCAATGCTATCACCTTGTAATTTCTGTTTATCATCTGCAGCGATGGGTGCATCAGAGCGTTCCAACACACGTTCGCGTACCGAAGAGATCGATCGCACAGGCGTCTCCAACTTTTTCCCATGAGGAAAAAGGTCGCGCAAGCGCGCCATGAAGCTTTTATGCTCTGGCCGCTTATTTGGATTTGGAGTCGTCATGTTTGTGGTCAGGTTGTTTGCCTTCGAGTGCATCAGGTGGTGATGCAACACGCAAAAGTTCTTCGAGAGTGGTGAATCCTTGCAAAACTTTTTCCAAACCATCTTCAAACATCATCTTCATACCTTGTGCTCGCGCTAACTTTTCAACTTCATACCCTGGCGCACGCTTGATAATAAGATCTTCCATTTGTGGAGTAACCGTCATCAATTCATGAATCGCCATGCGTCCGTTGTAACCTTTGTGATTACAAGAAGCACAGCCTTTGCCTTTAAAGAGCAGCTGCGTCTGCTTATCTTCAAAGTAGGGCGCAGCGGCTGGATACAAACGCTGTAAATCTTCATGCGTAATAGAATAACTGTAACGACATTTGTTACAGATGCGGCGCACCAAGCGCTGGCCAATAATTACTTCCAATGTAGATGCGAGCAAGAATGGCTCAACTCCCATTTCTAAAAGACGAGGCACAGCAGTTGCAGCTGTGTTTGCGTGCAGCGTGGAGAAGAGGAGGTGACCTGTGAGTGCGGCGTTCACAGCAATGTCTGCTGTTTCACCGTCACGAATTTCTCCAACGAGGAGAATGTCTGGGTCTTGGCGCATCAGTGCGCGGAGTCCCTGAGCAAAACTTAAATTCGTTTCATCATTCTTTTGAATGTGGTTGATGCCGGGAATTTTATATTCCACTGGGTCTTCCACGGTCGAGATATTTACATCAGGTTTATTGCGGAGCTTGAGCAACGCATACAACGTGGTTGATTTACCTGATCCTGTTGGACCGACGGTCAGAATCATACCGAATGGCTTGTGTGCAGCTTGCTCTAACGTAAGACGGTTCTCATCGGAGAAGCCGAGATTGCTGAGTGTGAGTTTACGAACGTATTCGGAAAGCAAACGCATCACTACTTTTTCACCGTCAACGACTGGTACAACGGAGATACGCATATCCACCTTGCTACCATCTGGTGCTTTGTAACGAATAGCACCGTCTTGAGCTGCAAAGTGTTCGTCGATGTGCATGTTGCCCGCAATCTTGATGCGGTTCAGCACGCCTTCGTAATATTCTTTGGGAATACGTCCGGCTTCGTGCAACACACCGTCCACGCGGAAGCGGACAATGACGATTCCTTCTTGAGGTTCGAAGTGAATGTCAGAAGCATTGAGTTGAATAGCATCGTTAAAGATCTCCTGAAGAATTTCTGGAGCAACTTTCTTCTGTTTATCGATAATTGCTTGGAAACGTGTCTCGAGAGGTTTGCGGTAATGAACGAAAAGATTCTCGATAGCTGCTTGGCTGGCATAGAGCCATTTAATTTCACCCGAATACTTCGTGCGAACTTCTTTTCTTCGTCTCTTTTCATCTTCAGTACCAGGGAAAACTGCTTCCTGTTGATCCAAGTTTGATCGCAAAGCCTCTTCGAGAGCAGCGTTACCAGGATCATCTGTAGCAACCAATACACGCGTTGCTTCTGGACGAGCGACAACAGCACAATTGAATGCGCGAGCGATTGCTTCTGGTAATGTTTGAACGACTGCCGAATTAATTTCGGCTTTTTCAGGATCAAAATATTCTAAGCCGTAATGTTCGGCCATCGCATTCTCGTATAAGTCCTGCGTGAGCATCTCTAACTCTAAAAGTGCCTGCTTAAACGTAATCTGACGTTCAGAGGCTTCTTGTTCAGCTCGTTTTGCATCTTCCTCCGTGAGGTAATTGAGTTCAACGAGCATGCCCCGTAGCTTGTCGTCGTTTACCTGCATGGTTACGCGGGGAGAAGGGACTTCACAATGTCGACAATGGTTGAAAGGGGCGTATTCGACTTCACGCAGTACTGCTTAATGTCGAATGCCTCCACACGTTTGCGATCTTCGTTTTGTCCTAAGTTCGAAAGCACGATCACAGGCGTGCTGACCTTCTTGCCACGTAATTGTTCCAACATGGTAAAGCCGTCCATCTCGGGGAGAATCAAATCCAACAGGATGAGTTCAAATTTTCCTTCGGCGGCAAGCTTTAGACCTTCCGCACCTGTGGCTGCAACAACTGTTTCATAGCCGCAGCTACCAAGTTTTAGTTCGAGAGCATGCGAAAGTGGCTTCTCATCTTCTACAATGAGAATGCGACGTTTAGAAGCCCCAGAAGTGGCATTTTCGGTTGGTGTCATGTGTATGTTTCTTTCAACTAAATTATAGCACAAAACGACACTTGGAACAATATGCCAAATTCCCTGGAAAGATCTGGTTTAATCGCTAGAATTAAAGCAGTTCTGCCCCCTTTACAATCTCATGAAACGACGTGCACTGTTATCTGTCTCCGATAAAAAAGGGATCGAGGAATTCGCACGGGAACTTGTAGAACTTGGTTTTGAAATTCTTTCGACGGGCGGCACCGAACAAGCCTTAGCAAAAGCTAAAATTCCGGTCACACCAGTCGAGGATGTTACAAAATTTCCAGAGTGTTTTTCTGGTCGTGTAAAAACAATGCACCCACTTATTATGGGCGGCATTTTATTTCGCCGTGATGATAAACAACATGAGAAGGAGGCAAAGGAACATGGCATTGTTCCGATTGATCTTGTCGTTGTGAATTTATATCCGTTTGAAGAAACTGCTCGTGATCCAAAAAAGAGTAAGGCTGATAAGATTGAACAGATTGATATTGGTGGGCCAACGTTGTTGAGAAGTGCTGCAAAGAATCATGCATCAGTAACAGTGATTTGTGACATTGCAGATTACGATCGTGTGCTCACGCAATTAAAAGAAAATGGCGACACGACAGACGAGCTACGTGCGGAATTAGCTACGAAAGTATTTCTGCGTACTGCAGCCTACGACTCCGCAATTACTTCAGCGCTTTCTGAAGCCAAAAACGAAGGTATTCTGCTTACGAATGGACTGACTCTTCGTTACGGAGAAAATCCACACCAGTGGGGAAAGTTTTACGAAGTCTATGGTCAGCCAAAACCTTGGAAAGTTTTGCAGGAGGAGAAACAAATGAGTTACTTAAATATTTTAGATGCCGATGGCGCCTGGAACTTAGTTCAAGAATTCGAAGCGCCAACGGCAGCATGCATTAAGCACGCGAACCCAAGTGGTGTTGCAAGTAACACAACAATCGCCGATGCGTTCCAACGTTGTTACGACACCGACCGCTTAAGCGCGTTCGGTGTTATTATCGCGTTGAACCGCGAGTGCCCAGGAGAATTAGTGCAAAAGGTGATAGACCAAAAGATATTTGCCGAGATCATCATTGCGCCAAGCTTCAGCGCAGAAGCTCTGGAATTACTGAAGCAGAAGCCAAAAATTCGGGTTATTCAACATGACGAAATTGCGAGCAGTGGCGTGACGTACCGCACCATGCTCGGCGGCTTCTTGGTTCAAGATGAAGATACGAAGTTGATCACGGAAAAAGATCTAACATGTGTAACCAAAGTGAAACCTTCGAAAGAACAGATCGCTGATCTTCTCTTTGCCTGGAAAGTTGTGAAGCACGCCAAGAGCAATGCGATCGTCTTCGCAAAAGATTTAGTGAGTGTTGGTATCGGCACTGGTCAAACCAGTCGCGTTGACGCCACCATCATCGCTGCACATCGCGCGAAGGAACGCGCGAAAGGCGCAGTGATGGCGAGCGATGCGTTCTTCCCATTCTCTGATTCAGTGGAAGAAGCGGCAAAGAACGGTATTGCGGCAATCATTCAGCCAGGCGGATCGGTTCGTGATGAAGAGGTGATCGCAAAGGCGAATGAACTAGGCATTCCGATGGTGTTTACGGGCGTGAGAGGGTTTAGGCATTAAATTGAAGTTCAAACATGTCATCGCCATCTGGGGTGCCTGATAAACAAACCCAACCGTTCTTCTCAAAAAATAATTTCGCCCTGGGATTTTTTACATCAACAAATACTCTCCAATCCGAACTCGGATAGTCCATAAGTAGTTCTCTAAGCACTGATGAGCCAATGCCTTGGCTCCGTAAATGTGGCTTAAGAGCAAAATCAGTAATGTAAAATGCTGGATGTTGTGGATTTGGGAATTTAATACCTACAACAGCCACCAGTTCTCTATCGAGGAAAACGCTGTATTCGCAACCATCCGTTGCTTTCATTACATGTTGCAGCCATTTTTCATCCATGGGTCCGAGACGTTGATTAAGATCAGCGTCTTCATACCAAGATTGATATTCTAAAAAATCCTCCTCCTTAAATTTCGAAAATCGTAACTTCATTGGTTAAGTATAACCTATAGGCTCCTTCGTCCTATCAGTGCCTCTTTTAAAGTGACCTGATCCGCAAATTCAATATCGGCTCCC
>CAZXUD010000061.1:0-6058 GCA_964643805.1 uncultured Candidatus Peribacteria bacterium
CACATAGATGCGCGTCAGCTGCTCGCGCTTCTCGTCGCCACGCCAATACGCGCCTGCAAGGTGCAGAATCTTAAACCCATCCGCTGGCAGTTCCTTTAAGTTTTCCACGTGGCCACCGCGGCAAAGGTCAACGAACGTCTCTTCGCCTTTGGCATCCACGTTGCGGTAGTGCGTGACTTCTTTTTCGCCCGCTTTCTCTAAGTCTTCAATCAGTTCCACCTTGAATGGCTGCTTACGCTTCTTCCAGAACTTCACGGAATCAGCTGGTGACAATGCTTCCACCTCAAACGTTTGTCCACGGTTGATAATGGAGCGCATTTCTTTTTCGATCGCTTTGAAATCTTCATCTGTAATGGGCTTGGCGAAGAGGAAATCGTAGTAGCAACCAAAATCAACCGGTGGTCCGATGGCGATTTGTGTATCGGGCCACAGCTTTAAAACTGCCTGTGCCAACACGTGCGCCAACGAGTGACGCAACTTGTATAAATCATCAACGACAAGGGGTGATCCTTTCGACATCGTTGGCAGCCTAGCAAAGGCTGACGAAAGGTTCCAATAGCCTCTTCCTATTATTTCAGTCCTACCTCCTGTTCAATCGCTCTCATTTCACGCAAAAGCTGGGCATCGTGGTGCATGGCACGGTCTATTTTACTGACCGCATTCATGACCGTTGTGTGGTCACGGTTGCCAAAGATTTCTCCAAGTCGTACAAAACTCATGTGGCGGTATTTCTTTCCTAAGTACATGGCAATTTGTCTAGGCATAAGAATTTCACGAACGCGGGAAGCACCGAGCATGTCGTTGACCGACACCGAGTAGTAGCGGCTGACCGCTTCTAAAATATCTTCGAAGGTAGCCGCTTTGGCCGGAACTTTTTCAAAACCAGTTTCTTCTTCTTTCTCGTACGGATCTTTATTTAATTTCCGCATAATTTCGGCAATGCTTTTGACCGTCGGCATGCGTTGCTCCAATTCATACTGTGCAATGGCTTGCATGAGGATGCCTTCTAATTCTCGAACGCTGCGTGTGGTATGTTCAGCGATAAATTGGAGTACCGCCATATCGATGAAAAGCTCATACTCTTGCGCTTTTTCAGCTAAGATAGCCAAACGTGTTTCGTAGTCTGGGGCCGAGACATCAGCAATCATGCCACGTTCAAAACGCGAGATAAGACGATCTTCCAATTGGAGCTCCTGTGGTGGGCGATCGGCCGAAATGATGATTTGCTTTCTCTCTTCATACAGAACGTTGAAGGTGTGAAAGAATTCTTCCTGCGTGCGTTCTTTATTCGCAATGAATTGCACGTCATCAATAATCAAAACGTCGACCGTACGGTAGCGCTTGCGCAGGTGATCCATTTTTTGAGAACGAATGGCTTCCACCACTTGGTTCGTAAAGTCCTCCGCGGTGATGTAGGCAACATTCGAACGGGGTGCCTGTTTAATGATGCTATTGCCGGTGCCCTGTAACAAATGTGTTTTACCAAGTCCGACGCCTCCGTACACAAACAGCGGATTGTATTTCCCTCCTGGGGCAGCCGCAACGGCCTGACAGGCAGCGTGCGCTAAACGACTATTGGAACCCACCACAAAATTCTCCAATAGGTACTTGGGGTTAATAATCTTACTAACCACTCCTTCCTGAGTTTTTGTTTCCTGCTTTCCGGGTACCTTGCGTTTCCGCTTTTCGGGGAAGTGCTCCAAAATATTCACCGTTCGTTCAGGGTTATCTTTCAAGCCGCCATCCACTTTGTAAATAATATTATCGATGGACGGATCCACTTCTTTCGCGGCCTCTATCGTTCCCTCTTGATAATGCTCCATGTGCCAGTTAAGGGTCATAGGTAAAGGCAAGCCAATAACGATGGTACCGCCTTCGCGCCCCAGAATCGTAGTGTCCTTAAACCACGTAATGAACTGACCTCGCTGCAAATGTCCTTCAATCAGTCCGAGAATCTTTAACCACAAGTCTTGTAAATGAGCCTGCTCCGCAGACGTCTTCGTAGCCGTTGGTGCAACGGTGCTAGAAGAGACGGAGGATGTCATGGTACGTGATGAGGATAATCAGCAAGATAAGTACGACGAAGCCCACGCCGTTCGTCGCCAGTTCGAAGCGTCGGTTCACCGGGCGTCGACGAATACCTTCAGCCAGGACGAAGAGTAATCGTCCTCCGTCCAAAGCTGGGAACGGCAAAATGTTCAGTGCAGCCAAACTTAAATTCAGAAGAGCGACGAGGCGGAGGTACGAGCCGATTCCCTCTTGTACCGAGGTATGTGTGTACTGAGCAATACCGACGATACCAGTGATGCCTTCTGGCACGGTGCCGGACTGCGCGAGGGATAAGAACAACTGTCCTATACCCGTCGTGGTTTGCACCATCATCGCCCACGATTCACTGAGGGCTAACCCCAATGATTCCAAAAAGGAATGGGACACACCACGAATCATAAGAGGCACGGGCAACAGGGCTACGCCCGCTTTCTTTTCGGCATCCAGCACTACCGTGTAATCGCGCGTTTCGGTTTCAGCCGCGGTCCGCACCGTGTAGACAACGCGCCACTTGCCTTCCTGCTTGGTAGGCACATCGGCAACGTGTTCCACGGGTTCTCCGTCGATGGCTACCAAAATGCTGTTGGATGGCACACCGGCTTTCGCAGCCCCACTCTCAGGGAACACTTCACCAATGCGCACGCCAAGTTCTAATTCAATTAAGCCGGCTTCGGCCATGGCCTCCATCCGTTCCACCGACATGTAGGCGGAAAGTGGCACCCAACGTCCGGCCGAAAAACCGAACGTCAGAATGATGATGGCCAACAAGAAATTCATGAAGACTCCGCCACACAAAATAATGATGCGTGCCGGAATGGACGCTGCTCCAAAACTGCCCGGTGCCCGGTGGTACCCGGCATCCAGCGCATTCTCGCCTTTTAAGCGCACAAAGCCGCCGAAGGGAATCCAGTTTAAAGAGAATTTGGTGCCCCGTTGCCGAAAGAGCGTCATGGCTCTTGGCGGCAAACCAAAGCCAAATTCTTCTACTTCGACCCCAAACTTTCGTGCGGCCAAAAAGTGGCCACACTCATGGATTAATATGAGCACACTCAGCAATAAGAGGAAGGCCAGTATGGAAAGTACAAGGATCATAGAAAACTGTGATCTTCGGGAGGTCGGATCCGCATCCTACCGTCCATGTGGATAACAGAAAAGTTTTCCACACCACTTCGCCTTGCGCCTGGTGGGTGTTACGTATGCAGTGCGTGAATGTCGAAAAAAAATGTCAGCGCATAGTCTCTGATCACTCATCCATGAGCGACGACCCATGCGGTCACTCGCTTCGCCCCAGCTTCTTTTAGAGCGGCTGCGCAGGCATCTAGAGTTGCTCCCGTCGTGGCTAAATCATCGATGAGAATAATATGATCAGGCACCGTTTGATCAGTGCAAACAAAAGCGTCTCGCAGCGCCGTCAATCGTTCTACACGACCACGATGCGCTTGATGCCCTGTCGCTCTTTTCCTCTTCAGTAAGCCATGCATCGGTATACCTGTTTTTACAGAAACCAGGTGAGCCAGCAGCTCTGCTTGATTGAATCCGCGGTTGTAGTGCCGTGACCAATGGAGAGGAACAGGACACAAAACGCTTCCCTCTTCAGGGCTACCTCCACCTTCCACAATCAGTCGTGCTAAGTCTTCACCAAGTCCCGGAATTCGGTGGTACTTAAAAGTCCGCACCGCTTTTTGAACGAGGGACGAGTCGTGGTAGAGCATCGCCGCTCGAATTTCATCCAAGTAAAAAATGCTTCGCTCTTGGAGAGCAGCTTTATCCTCTACAAATGGTTTTGCTTTCAGGCGGCCACTCTCTTCAGCAGTCAAAAAAGCTCCGTCGACTCCGGTGAGAGAACGGCGTGGAAATAGAAAATCGAGGAATAAGTTCATCATAATCTCACTCTAAATTTTCCCGAAACATTGGGAAGATGCCGCAGCTCATTGTTCCATCATGTTCATCTTGTATCGCGGAGGCGTGCGAAACTTCTCGTTCTCGTTCGCTGAAGAACGTTACTTTGCTTGTGGCTGCGGGTTGCCCTTGGTACCCTTTCACGGCTTTCCCGGGCAATTAGCTCAGCTGGTTAGAGCGCCACATTGACATTGTGGAGGTCACAAGTTCGAATCTTGTATTGCCCACCAGATTTTCCTTCTTCACATAACACCCAAATGAATGCTAATAAATCAGCTCTATTAGCTGATTTGTGACATTTTATGCGTTAAATACTATTACAAAATAGAAGTATATTCACATCAATTTTTGAGGATGTCCAAAATGCCACTTTTCCGCTATAATTAGATGATTTCTTAAACAAACATGAACACTCAAACCAAGCCACTTTTACCACAGGATTTTGGTGCCGAGCTGCTCACGTGGAAAGCTCCACTCAAAGTACAACATGCCCACTCCCCTCGTTGGTTCGCTGCTGCAGCAGCGGTGATGGTTGGCTGTATTCTTTTTGCTCTCTACACCGGTGGTTGGACGTTCTTAGTGGTTCTTGGCTTGCTGGTGTTTTTGTACTGGCAATCACATGCCGGGGACCAGCATCAGGAGAAAATTGTCATTTTTGAGAAAGGCATTGTGATGGGTAATACCGTCATGCCATGGAAAGAGCTAAACGGTTTTTGGTTACTCCAAAGTCCTGAATACCTGGAATTACATTTAGAGCGCAACCGCGGACTTGATCGGCATAAGAAGATTCAGACAGGTGCGCTCCCCTACGAAAAAATCCAAGCAGTCTTGGTTCCACACCTTACGGAGTTCACAGACCGAAAGGAAAGAATACTTGACTATTTAGAACGTTTACTTAAAATATAAATGCTGCACTGCGGCGCCAACAACCGATTTGCATCTGAACACAACCCAGAACGGGAGCGCCGTCTGACGTGGTTTGCTAGTACTAGCGATGACGACGAGCAGTTTGAGCGACTGCCCGACGGAACGCTTCGTCGTAAAGATACGAATGAAATTATTAACCCGATTGAGGCGATTAGTGCTGGTGCACGTCTTAAAGTAGAAAAACTCCGACAGCCAATCAGCAAAGCGATTTTAAATTCACCTTTGGTGCTCCGTCAGATTGCGGACGCAGAATTCGTTTCAAAAGAAACTCGCCAAGTCCTCCTGAATCGAGCTGATGTACTGTCGGCAGGGAAACCTGCTAGCGGCGGCGAACAAGAAATTGAAAAGATCCTAGTAAATTCAGAAACAGATGTTTCCCGTGCCCTCAGTCTTGCAGAAGTATTTGAGCGCCGTTCGGTTGCTTACAAAAAGCACTTAGAAACGCTGGATAACGTTTCCGTACATGATCTGGTGCGACTGGAAAAAAAGCTCTCACTCGAAAAGAAGTTAGACCTGATTGGAAACCCTGATAAATGGAATCTTGCCGAGGTTCAAAAAATATTTACGCAACTAGGCATTGCCGTTGCTGATGAAGAAAAAGAAGTGCTGCTTCGTAAGTTATACAACTTGCTTCGTTCTTCGCGTGAACTTTCCGCAATGGAAACGAACGACTTGGGCAGCAAATTCTCTATTGAAAATACTGAAGCTGCGACAGAAGCATTCGACAAGCAGGCGCTTCACTCCCGAAAGTATTTAGATATTCTCTTAAGAGAAAAAACACCACTCATTACGGAAGCTCGAACAAAGCTTCAAAAAATTGATGTTGAATACTCAACAAAACCTGACCGCATTCCTACGGAACTCGGCGTCAGTGCCAAAGCATTCCGCTACCGCATTACGGAACTGTCACAAGAATTAACGTTCCCTGCATTGGATGACTCAGAATTCGTTTCCAAAGCGGGCATCGTTACCAAAGCAGTCCATCAAGCGGAATGGATTCGCTACAGCGATAATGCACAGATTCTGGAAGGTCTCTTTGGAAAGGAGTCGGAATTTATGTCCTTTAGGAATAAACACTTACAAGCAATTGCTTGGGCCAAGGTTCAACCGGTGGAGCAGTATAGAAAGGCAGGAGACACCGCGATTGCGGATGTTTGCGAACGTGCGCAACGTAACACACTTA
>CAZXUD010000062.1:0-5763 GCA_964643805.1 uncultured Candidatus Peribacteria bacterium
GATGGGGCAGAGACTGTTTTCATTGATGGGACTTGTTACCTTTTATATCAGGGCAAAGCACTGGCACTAGATAGATTCCCAAAATTAGCTAATTCACTGTGGAATTTATTGAATACTGATGTGGAAAATCTACCAACACGAACAGGTGAAGTAATAAAGGTTTGGGTAGGTGGTGTTGTTATTTATGCTACTAGCTTTGCAGCATTAGATTTTCTTTGGCTTAGAGGCGACCTTGGAGTAAAAGGTGCTTTTAAAGCAAGTTTACTACGTTCAGCCAATTGGCCTTATGAGGTATACAGAAAATCCGGAGTTAAATATGCATTAGGTTATCTACAGCCTGGACCAGGCGGAGTCTTAAAAAGAGTAGAAGTTAAGATTGCATTGAATAAGATTCCTCACGCAGCAAGGAGAATGCGCTATTCAATGAAATCCTTGGTTGGTGCAAAACTAACTGAGGATAGTCTCAGTGCCTTAGTTCATGAATGGAAATACTTGAATGGCCTAAGAGATCAAATAAAGGAAATACGAGGTAGTGATGTCGCTAGTGAAGTTTTAGACTACCGTCTGAATAGTATTAAATCTCAGTTGAGTAAAGGCTTAACAAAATTTTACAAAGAGAATGGAAGCGTTCCCAAATTTATATCTGAACTGGGAGAAGAAGACATTGTAAGACAAATTGCGCGTGGACAAATTGATGCTGCAAATTTGGATGACAAATTGACCAAGATCAGTGTGACTGATGAAATTGAAAGTACCATTAAAATTGCTGAGGGTACCGACGCAGTAAAAACTACTGCCGTTTCAAATTCGGGTGTAAAAGCGAACATCGAAACACCCGAATCAGCACCTCTAAAGAAAGCAGTTGGAGATGGTGTTGTCGAGCCAACTCCTGCAAAGGTTACAAAGGCGGTCGATACTCCTGTGGACTCAGGACTTAAGATAGTAAGAGAAGACGGTACACGAGTGAATCCTGCAACTGGTGAAGTTCTTGATGAGGCAAAAGTTGCCTTAGCACAAGGACCAGAATTAGAAAAAATGCTGGCAAAAATTGGCAAGAGCGGTGCGAATGTTAAGGACGTTGAAGCATTTTTAGAACTAGCCAAAGAAGCAAAGCTTATTGAATTAGATGCAGACACTGTTGCCATGATTGCTAAGAGTAAATCCGCGCAAAAAATTATTGCGGGTGCTATTGAAACTACTGAATTAACAGAAGTCACACGAGCTCTAGAAATGGCTAAAAAGGGTGCCCAATTAAGAAAGACTATCGGTTCAACCGCTGGTATTGGACTTAATACCGTTGGTATTGCCGGCGATGCGCTTGGTATTTATATGGCATATGCCGACTGGCAAATGAATAAGGGCCGCATCGACATGGCAAAGACGACGCAAAATAAAGAACTCCAGGCGTTGTATGAGCACGCTAACTACGTGTACCTCGCTGAAGGTGGTCAAAGTGCTGCCGGCTTAGTTATCGGTGGTCACGCAATCGTTTCTACCTTAGTTGCAGGCAAAGGTGTTGTCGCAGCATTCAGTGCTTCTGGTGGATTAATCATGTTACCAGTCGCATTTGCAGCTCTCGGCGGCCGATACGTTTACAACAAAGCTGAAGCAGCGACAGAATTCTGGACTAAGAATGCAAACGACTGGGCTAACAGTGAAGAGGGCGAACTCTTCCAAAAATTAAACGAAGCAGCACCCGGAGGACCTGGCATAGAAGGACAAGGGTACGCCACAGGAAGTGTTGGAGAGCAATTGGGTCTATTACTAACAGATGCCCAGTACGGCACAAATAGTCATGAAAAGTGGCAAGAAAAAGGGTTCCAGACTGCCGAAGGTGCAAACCAGAGCGCACGTGCAAAACTGACACAAGCATTATTCGTTCGCCTCACGAACTTACCGGTAAAATTGGTCAAAGGTTCTGATGGAAACTTCCGTCCGGAATCTAAAGAAGAGTACGCCAAGCGTCGCGAAGAATTTATTAAGGTTCAAACTGAGTACATCAACATATCAACGCATGGAAAATTTGATGCAAGGTTTACACAGGAATTTGTTCGGGCACAGGAATTTGCAGAACTAAGTACCTACGCTCGTGAATTAAGAGAAACTGGCAATTCAGACATTATTGAGTTTGAAGTAAAGGAAACAAAGCCAGGAACATCTGAACTTATCACTGTAAAAAAGAAATTTGATTTGGCAAAAATCAATACCTTGAAATGGTTCGACCGTGGATCTGAAGGTGTATCTGGAGATGAAGTGCTTAATGCCTTTAAGAACCGCAAAGATGCTCAGAAAATGTTTATGTTCAATGGTATGAAGATCGCATTGGAAGGCAATGCAGATCAGCGCGCTCAGACCGTGAATGGTATTCGTAAGGAATTATTGAATGACGTGAAATTTGATATAGCTAAATTGGATGGAAAAATCCGTTTAGCAGATCTTACTGGGTGGAACTGGTCAGGTGGCGAAGAAAATTCACGCAACTTAGTCCGCTATTACATCTTTGATCAAATTAATCGTTTAATTGCTCAAGAATCTGACCGCCTCTTTGCGCTAAGTAATGGCGTTAACGTAAAAGAATATTCTAGTTCAATTTCAAACATTCAAGCTGAATTGTTACACCTGTCACCAGAGCAGTTAGAAGAACAAACGCGTGCTTACTTTAATGGACGAGTGCCAACCAACACAGATAGTGGCAGCCATTTGATCAGTGCAGCACATTTGTCTGAAAATATAACTCTTGTGAACGATGAAAAGGATGAAGAAGCAAGGAAAGCAGGCTTGGCGCTGTTTGCAGATAAAACCGAAGTGAACGGCATACTCACTCGCAAAGCTTCTCAGGGTTCAGAACTTTATTACAAGTATGTTCCCAAAGCTGGGTGGCAATGGAGTCCCGATAGAGTGAACTGGATGAGCGTGAACACTGTTGTTGTGAAGGGTGGCAAATATGATGGCCAAGCTCCCGTTGATGAAAATATGGATTTCATTAAAAAACTAAATGGAAAATCAGTTGATGCGCTGCAAAAAGCAAACCAAGCCGCGGAGGAATACAACCGTTGGAAGCAAACTGTTGAAAAGAGGTTTGCAGAAGGAAGAACTACGTTGACCCAACACGGCGCTGTAGAGCAGGCCAATAGCAATGGTCAGGCCTTCTACTACCGCACCGGAAGGTTTATGAAACCACATGCTTTTTACTTTAATCAGGAAAAGGGCCAATGGTTTATGCGGTCCAATCTTTCTTGGCGTGCTGACCACCATCAACGCTTAAAGGACGCGCTGGAAGCTTCGGAAGACCCTAGCCAACTCTCTTGGAATGAGGCTGGATTAGAGAATATTACCCGCGCAATCCAAGGAATTAACGAGTTACAGTAAAAGGTTGGTACAATTCCCTTGTGCCCTCCTATTCCCAGCTCCAACTCTACCGCCGCTGCCCGCGGCAATACGAGTTTGCGGTTGTCCGCAACCTCTCGCGGCCGCTCAGCGCTGGGGAGAGTTTTGGTAGTAGCGTTCACAACACCTTAAAGAAGTGGGGTGAACTAGAGATGAGTAAAAACCCTGCGGCGGTGAGCAATCAACTAGGAATGTTTGCAGTGGAAGAAGCTGAATCAGTACCACTCGCCTCTTCTCTCTTAATGGACCTATGGCACCAGAGTTTTATTGTGGAAGGTTACGAGAATCGTCTGGAAGCAGACTATGCGCGGCGACGTGGTGAACAACTGATGACACATTTTTATCAGTGGTGGAGTGCACAGCCACGCAAAGTCGTCTCGATTGAGAAGGGTTTTAAAATAAATTTGGATGATCGTGTTATTACGGGTCGATATGATCGCGTGGAAGAAAAAGCTGACGGCATTCACGTGATTGATTACAAAACTTCATCGCAACGCGACCAACAAGCAGTGGACGCCGACCTACAGCTTTCCATTTACGCCATGGCTTCTGCAAAAACTTTTGAAAAGCCATGCGTTCAACTGTCACTGTTGTTCATTAGTGAAGAAGGTTGCGTGGAAGTTACGACTGAACGAAATGAAAGTCAGCTGATTGATGCGGCCAAACAAATTAATTCCTTCTGTGATCGGATTGATAGTGAGGACTTTCGGCCTACACCTACCCGCGAGAAGTGTCGCGTCTGCCCCTATCGTGGCATCTGCGACGCGGCCGCGGTATAGTGGGGCTGATGGTGATGTTTGTTTCAGATATCTTGAATCAATATCCGTTTGTGACGCCGCTCATCGTCATGGTGCTTTCGGAAATAGCCAAGCACTTGAACGAAGGCTTTCGTCGCAATGTATGGTTTCAGAATGGGGGCATGCCGAGCAGTCACTCGGCCTTCGTCACCTCTTTAATGATTGTCGTTGGCCAGGCTGAAGGCATGGACTCCATTCCCTTCACCCTCGCTACCGCACTCGCTTGCCTCGTCTGGTACGACGCGGCGTTCGTGCGGTCTTTGATGAACGACCACGCCCAAGTACTCAACATCATGCAGCAGTTTCACCGCTTCTCAGAGCGGGTTGGTCACTCTGTCTTAGAAGTAGTGGCGGGCATCGGTTTTGGCATAGGAGCCACCCTGATTATCAATCAGCTGGCTTGAACGGCGGCGATTCTTCTATACTCGCTCCGTGTCGCACCTTGCTGATCAACAACAGGACTTCCCGCAGTGGTATTTAGATGTCATTGCGCAGGCCGATATGGCGGAAAATGCGGAAGTGAAAGGCTGCATTATTTTCAAACCGTATGGCTACGCCATTTGGGAAGCTATGCAGCGTGATCTTGATCGCCGCATTAAAAAGCTGGGTGTCGAGAATGCCTACTTCCCTCTTTTTATTCCGGAGTCGATGTTGGCGAAAGAAGCCAAGCATGTGGAGGGCTTTGCACCTGAATGCGCAGTAGTAACACACGGCGGCGGAAAAGAATTAGCGGAGAAACTCTATGTGCGCCCAACCAGTGAAACCGTTATCTACACTGCTTTTGCAAAATGGATTCATTCATACCGCGATCTTCCTTTGAAAATTAACCAGTGGGCAAACGTAGTTCGTTGGGAGATGCGCACGCGTCCTTTTCTTCGCACTCTAGAATTCCTTTGGCAGGAAGGTCACACCTCGCATGCCACAAAAGAAGAAGCTGACGACATGGCAGTATCTGTATTGAAGATGTACGAAGACTTCGATCGCGAAACTCTCGCGTTGCCCGTGCTTACCGGTATGAAACCTGAGCACGATAAGTTCGCCGGCGCTCTCTACACGCTTTCCACCGAGGCATTAGCAAAGGACGGTAAGGCGATTCAGGCTGGAACCTCTCATAACCTCGGTCAGGGCTTCTCTGAGTCATACGACGTCTCTTTCTTGGATGAAACTGGCAAGAGTCAGCGCCCTTGGATGACCAGCTGGGGTGTTTCTACTCGTTTGATTGGTACGTTGATTGTGGTGCACGGTGACCAGCAAGGCCTACGCTTGCCACCAAACATTGCTCCGATTCAAGTGGTGATCGTTCCTATTTATAAGAACGAGATTGAACATCAGCGTGTCGTGAAGGAATGCGAAAAAATTATGGCTGCACTGCCAGGTGTTCGCGTGAAGTTGGATGATCGTGATGAAAAATCACCTGGTTTTAAATTCAATGAGTGGGAAGTGAAGGGCGTACCGCTGAGAATTGAGATTGGGCCTCGTGATTTAGAGAACAAGCAGGCCACACTCGTCCGTCGCGACACACGAGAGAAGGCAGCGACACCTTTGAAGAACTTAACGGAGCCTGCCGTGATCTCTCTCT
>CAZXUD010000063.1:0-5749 GCA_964643805.1 uncultured Candidatus Peribacteria bacterium
CACATTGGTGCGGTGCAGCATTTGCTGCCATCGCTCCACTTCCCCCCTTGCTATGGCACACGTTTGACCATGGCGATGGTGAAGAAACGCCTGGATGAAGAAAATATGACCAGCAAAGTAAAACTGCACACCATTCCTTTCGGGGAAAAAGTGCAGGCTGGAAAAGTTTCCTTTGAATTCTTACGCGTCACTCACAGTATTCCAGATTCCGCGGCAGTTGCTTTGCACACGCCGGATGGAACAATTTTACATACGGGTGACTTTAAATTTGATCTTACTACGACGGAAGAGCCGGCTGACTTTCAGCGGCTCGCTGAACTTGGTAAGCAAGGCGTGCTTGCTGTTATTGCAGACTCTACGAATGCCAGAAAACCTGGAAACTCGTTAAGTGAGCGTGATATATCGCAGACACTCTTCAACTTAATTCGCGACGCCAAAGGCCGAGTTATTATCTCGACCTTTAGCTCGCTGTTGAATCGCTTGGAGCAAGTCATTGGCCACGCGAACCACTTTGATCGCAAAGTATTCGTCTCCGGAAGGAGTATGAATACCAACATCGAAATCGCTCAGAATTTGGGCTATATAAAAGCCCCACGCGGTTTGGTTCGTAAAGTTGGTCCTGGCATGGAAAAGCTACCAGATAATAAAGTACTTATAATCACGACTGGCAGCCAAGGCGAAGAAAACGCGGGCCTCGCTCGCATTGGTCTAGGTACACATCGTCAAATTAGTATTAAGAAAGGGGACACGGTTATTTTAAGTTCAAACCCAATTATCGGAAACGAACGGGCAATTGCTAAAGTTATTAATAACCTGCACACCCTAGGTGCTGTTGTAAAAACCAACGATGAGTTGGCGTTACACACGACCGGACATGGACACAGGAACGACATCTTGCTGATGCACCGCTTGGTGAAAGCAAAACACATCATTCCAGAACATGGCGAACCACAAATGCGCGCTGCCCATGCAGACATCGCTCGTACAATCGGATACCCCGAGAACCAAATTCACTTAATGAACAATGGTGAGATTTTGGAATTCGACCGCGACACTGCCCGACGCAGCAAACAGAAGTTTTCGTACAATGACATTATCATTGACGGCAAAGGCACAACTGGCGAAGGCCAACGCGTTATGAATGATCGTAAGATTATGAGTAAAGCGGGCGTCATCGTTGTGACCTTCCGTGCATACACGGACAGCAAACGTTTGGTTGGCGACCCAGAAGTTCTCTCCCGCGGCTTGATCTATGGATCGGAGCAAACGGAGATAACCAAGGAAGTTACACAAACGGCTAAAAAGGCATATGAAGAAGCACTGAATCGCGGTGAAAAGGACCGAAAGGCCTTTAAGCGCGAAGTGCAAGGCGCACTCTACCGTTACTTTGATCGTAAACTCGACAGAGAACCGATGGTGATTCCTTTCATTGTGGAGGTTTAAACAACCTTCCCGACTACTTGCCAGTTTTCATACGGCGTCCACGCACACTTACTGTGTAACTGGACGCCTTTGATAATCCACTCTGCATTTGGATTAATACGGATTGTGTCTGACCCATCTTTTCTTAACCGGAAGATGCGGTTGGGATTGGTGAAACAAAGTCGTTCAATATCCTCATAGCTTAATTTGATACCTGTGAGCTGCCACTTTGGATTCGGCCACTTACCAGCAGCAACGGTAAGTAAGAGTGGCAACATTGTTTCCACACCTGGTACGCCTGATGGTGCCCTTAACTCTTCTGTTATTTCTTTTTCGTCGAGTGTGTGTGGTGCGTGATCCGTTGAGATGCAATCAACTGTGCCGTCTTTAATGCCACGCCACAACTCAACACAGTGGTCTGTCGTGCGCAGTGGCGGGTTCATTTTTCCTAAGGTTCCCAACTCTTTGTAGTCATCAGTACTTAGAAATAAGTGATGCGGTGCCACTTCACACGTAACGCGCAAACCATCTTTCTTTGCCTGCCTGACCAATTCCACACCGACGGAGGTGGAAAGGTGCGCTACATGAAACGGCGTGTTGTATTGATCCGCCAAGCTAATAGCGTAGCCAATCGCTTTGGCCTCTGACTTTGCTGGGCGTCGCAATGAATGCGATGAAATATCGGTATCGGTGATTTCTTTGTTCGCTGCCTCATTGATTTCTGGATCTTCACAGTGCGCAACGAGTGGAATATCCAACTCTCCACACACTTGGAATGCTTTTTCTACTACAGATGATTCAGCTTTCTGATTTCCGGTGGAATGATCGAGATAAATCTTCACGCCGCAGCAACGCATCTTTAAGACGCTGTACATCGGCTCAGTCCAAAGCTTTATCAGTTCTTTCAGATGCGCTTCTTCAGTCACTCCAAAGAAAAAACGGAGATCACAATTTTTGATGCGCGAAGCGCGTTCTACTTTGTCTGCAAACGCTTCGATACTTGTTGTGGCTGGCTTCGTGTTCGGCATTTCACACACTGCATGAACACCGCCTGCTACTGCAGCCGCAGATTCCGATGCCATGTCTGCTTTTTCAGGGAACCCTGGTTCCCGAAAATGCACGTGGCAGTCGATGAGACCGGGGAGTGTTATGAAGGTGCTCATGCTTCGCCGAGAAGCATAGCAAGCAAGGCCATACGCACTGGTATGCCGTTGCGAGCTTGGCGGAAGTAAGCCGCATTGGGGAGCAGATCAACATCCTCAGAGATTTCACCAACACGTGGCAATGGGTGCATGACGGTGATGTCACGGCCTTTCACATGATCTGCCGTTAAAATGTATTTTAATTTCAATCGTTCATACTCTGCTTTGTCTTCAAAACGCTCTGATTGCACGCGTGTCATGTAGACGATGTCAGCATCCAATCCTTTATTAAGGTCATCAGTTTCTTCGAACTCAATGTTTTTATCTTTGTAGAAGCTCACAACCTTCTCGGGCATTTTTAATTCTGGGGGAGAAACGAGGGTGAACTTCACATCTTTGTACAAACCCAAGAGGAAACTGAGTGAGTGCACGGTGCGACCGAATTTCAAATCACCCACCATGGTGATGTGAATGCCATCTAGTTTTCCTTTTTCTTTTTTAATAGTGAAAAGATCCAGCAGACCCTGCGTTGGGTGCTGCGCCGGACCGTCACCCGCGTTGATGAATGGAATAGGGGAGACCGCTGCGGCTTTATCGGCACTACCTTTCTCTGGGTGCCGCATGACGATGATGTCTGCGTACTGTCCGGCCATGCGGATGGTGTCTTCAATAGTTTCACCTTTGTACATGGAACTGAATTGCATTCCTTCTGCAGAAATCACGCCGCCGCCGAGGCGATTCATGGCTGCCTCGAAGCTGAGGCGTGTGCGTGTGCTTGGTTCGTAAAAAAGACTCGCGAGAATTTTTCCTTTAAGAAGTGTGTTACCACCTTTCTCCACTACCTTCTCCATCTTTGCCGCCTCCGTCAAAATGGCGTCCATGTCTTCTCGTGAGAGTTGAGCAGTGGACGTTAGATGCTTGAAGGGTAGCGGCATTTGGTTCCGAAAGAATCTACTGGCAAATGCAGCTTTTGTCCAGGAATTATAGAAACCGCAGAGAAACTGCCATCTTTCATTGATATAGCTAAATAAAACGGAGTAAGTTGCTGCACCAATGTCACATTACGTTTACCAGGACGGGCCCACGGAGATTGCTAAATCCTTACCCAGCGATGTGCCGAGAGATGAGTATGAAAATCACCTCAGGATAGACGTGTACAACAGGTTTCGGCTTTGTGCTGGTATCCGCCCCACATACGAGGTGCCTATTAAGCCTGAAGAAGGATATCGATATGACATTTGGGATGACAAACGAGCGATTATTGCGTCTCTGAGTCGAGAGAAAATTCTCCCAATGTTTTATAGATTACTCAACGACATTGAGGAACCTGTGAATGTCAGTACTTTTCATAAATATCAAGGAATGGATTTCCCTAAATATAGTCATACATCTATGGACCCAATGACTCTGGTAGATATCTTGGTGGATCACGAAGATTCTATTTTGGATAATGGAATGGTGGGTATAGAAATTAGCACTGACGACGAGAGCATTGAGTACGGTCTTGATGAACATAAATTGTTGTTGATAGCGAACGATGTATTTAGGAGCGCTCGCAAAATTCTAAAAGACCGAGGCATACGTCATAAGCCTGATATGCCTCTTATTATGGATGCTGAACATATTCATGTTTCCAGTCCGAAAAGTCGCGTTCGGTTTAAACAGCTGTGTCGAGATTTAGGAGTAGGCAAAAGGAAATAGGGTGAACACCGTGCTTCTTTGCTAAGCTGATTGCAATGCCAACGAAACAGATTGCTTCCTCCACGTTGTGGCAACTCGCCAGCCAAGTAACCATGGCGGCGTTAAGTATTTTCATGGTGAAGTTTGTGGCGATTGGTTTAAGCCAGGAGCTCGCCGGTTACTACAATTCTGCGTACGGTTTTCTGCAACTCTTTGGCATCTTGGCTGACTTTGGTTTGTACGCAGTCGCAGTGCGCGAGGTAAGTCGCGCTGGCGACAAGCGTGAATATGTCTTAGGCGCGCTGATTACATTGCGCAGCATTATTTTAATTCTCTCGCTCAGCTCTGCACTCCTCTTTGTCTGGGTTCTCCCAGCCTGGCGCGGCTCGCCGCTGCCAGTCGCTGTCAGCATTGCTGCGCTCGTACCGTTCTTCACCCTGCTCGCGGGCATCATCAGGACGGTGTTCCAGGTGGAACACAAAATGCAGTACGTATTCGTTGCGGAAGTTACACAGAGAATCATTACGGCAGGTGTGATTGGTTTATTCATCTTCTTAGGACTCCGTGGCAGCATTGATCCTTTCTATTGTTATCTATTTCTCTTGGTTGGTGGCATTGGTGCCTTTGTTCTCTTTGTCATTTCGTACCTAGCAGGTAGTCGATTCATTCGTATTCGTCCGCACTTTGATACGGTTTTGATTCGCTCCATTCTCAAACGATCCGCCCCGTACGGGCTCGCCTTTTTCTGCATGGCGCTCTACCGCCAAATGGACGTGACGATGATTGCGCTCTTGCGCGATGACTTTGAATTGCAGAATGCAATGTACGGTTTCGCGCAGCGCATGGTAGAGATGGGTTATTTGATTCCAACCTTCCTCCTAAATTCTGTACTGCCAACATTGAGCGAGCGTGACCACGCGGGTGAAGACACGCGCACGCTGCTTGGAAAAACTTTCTTGATTCTATTACTGCTTGGTTCCGTGGCTTCACTCTTCTCCTTCATGTGGCCGCGTCCACTGATCCATTTACTTACAACCGAAGCGTACCTCTCAACGGTAAGCACGCCCGGTTCCGATACAGCGCTCCACTTATTAGCAGCGCCGGTCTTCTTGAATGGAATTGTGCTGTACTGCTTCTACGTGATGCTTACTAAACATCGCTGGAAGCCACTTGTAAGCACACTCTTCATTGCCGCAATAATTTCTTTGGCGATGAATGTGTGGCTAATTCCTACGTATGGATTTGTGGGAGCGGCTTGGACATCGATTGCGATTCACGCTGGACTCACTCTCGCTTTGTTGCCACAAGCACTCCGCACTATGCCGATGCACCTGACAGCATCACAATTTTTACGCTGGTTAGTATTCTCAATTCTTCTGGGCGCAAGCTTATGGTTCTACCAACCATTCCTCACCAATCAGATCTCAACTATCTTCGCTTTGGTGAGCGCCACGGTCCTTATTGGAGTACTTGCGATGTTATGTGGTCTCCATAAGGAATTGCTC
>CAZXUD010000064.1:0-5511 GCA_964643805.1 uncultured Candidatus Peribacteria bacterium
AAGGAGAGCACGCGGTAAAACTTATTGTTGTCCAAGATGAAGAGTACGCCTACGTGCATGAGCAACAACATTCGTTGTATCACTATGGCTTTAAGAGTAAGCCTGATGAACTTTCGGTACAAACGAAACAGGATGTACAAAATTTAGTTATTGCTACTTGCAATGGTTGTATTAAACAATTTCAAGACGAGATCATGGCCAAGGTGAAAGATGGCAATGGAGATTTCTCGGCGGATTCTTTGTTGAACCCAGAGGGAATGTATTTTTTTGCTCCTCAAGATGTGAGTGGTTCTGCATTAATACCTCCTGATGATCTAGTTTCTCATTGGAATATTAAAGACATGTGGAAGCAAAGAGCCTTGGAGCCATATAAACACACTACTTCGGTTATGAGAAAAATTGGTATGCAAATGGAAGATATGCACGAAGAAGTACGTTGGCTCTTTGAAATTGAGCCTGCTCAAACATGGTTCCGTCTGTACCGTTGGTTGCTGGATACAGGTTACTTAGACCCCAACGTATTCCTGTCACCAGAAACTGTTCTGAAAGACGCGAAAAGTGTTCTGAGGCAGTTCGAAGAAAATGGTGAAACAAACGGAATTACTGAACTTATTAAACAGATTTTAAATGGTGCTGTTGCTCGTCTTGGTAAAAGTAAACTGAAGACGCGGGCTAGCTAGAGCTTGTGTGGAGTGCGTATTAATACTATTGATCCTAACAAATTTAGAACAAATGCGGTCAAGGCCATCATTGGCAGCGTGATGTAACCAAAGGTGAATTTAATTTGTGTAGCCGCACAGGACACACCGGACGCATCGCAAGGGACCATAACGCCATCTACTTCTGTCATTGGAAAGAAGGCTGCTTCCACCTGTTTCCAGTAGTGGTTAATAGCTATAAGGATGCCGATGACGCTCAAAGCAACAATGTATTTGGCAACCTCTTTATCATGTCTCCAAACTGCGATAGAGAGCAAGACCACTTGGGGATACATAACGATGCGCTGTAACCAGCAATCTTTACAGGGTGTCCAACCCGAGATTTCGGAGAAGAATAAACTGCCAAGGGTAGCAGCCAGTGCCACGATGAGCATAAGCAGAAGACTGTTTTTCGATACCAACTTTGTGAGCTTGGATGCTGTTCCTGTGAAATGATCCTTCGCTAGTACGACGAGCAAAACAGCAATGATGATTTGCCCGATAACTGTTAGAACGGAAAAGGCATCAACCACGAAGAAAGTATTGGACTTGAGGAACTCCATATTGAAATTGTACACCTCCATGTTTAGCCATCAATCTTATTCAAGAAAAAAGGATTGAAATTCGTGTTTCGATCGTAATAATCCTCATGTTCTACACGCTTGAGGAAGCCTACAATTTTGTAGGTGATAGGAGTGAAGATAATTTCGATACAGACTTTGAAGATGTAATTTGAAATGATGAGGGTTGGTGCGAGCGACCAAGGGAAAACTCCAAAAGCGCATGCCAGGAGAATAAAGAAAGTTGAATCGACAGCTTCACCAATCAAAGTCGATCCAATGGTTCGCATCCATAGGTGCTTACCAGCCATGGCCACTTTCATTTTTGCGAGTACGACTGAGTTGCTGAATTCACCGAAGAAGTACGCAAGCAAACTGGCAGCGACAATTCCTCCTGAGCTTACACCTCCGAGGATTGAGCCAAAGGCAGCGTCACCGGCGTACTGTTGCCACTCAGCTTCGCCAGGCATCTGCTGAATGATGAAGAGGCAAAGTGAAAGAAGTGCGAGAGCGCCGAAGCCGGTCCAGATGACACGGCGGGCGCGAGCAAAGCCGTACACTTCCGTGAGCACGTCACCGAAAATATAACTGAGAGGAAAGAGGAGAGTCCCGGCATCGAAGGCGAGTCGCAGACCGAATGGGGAAACGCCCCAATCGATAATTTTGGCGGACGAAGCAATGTTGCTAATGAGCAACACTGTCACGAAGAGCGCCATGATGAAGTCGAAGTATTTGAAGGTTTTCATACAAAGAGGTGGTGCCGACGGAGAGACTCGAACTCTCACAAGATTGCTCTTACACGCTCCTGAAGCGTGCGCGTCTACCAATTCCGCCACGTCGGCAAACGAGGGGATTTGAGTATACGCAAGCCAGGAAGGTGTGCAAAGATAGGCCCATGTCTTTTCTGCAACGACTGGTTCCTACCACGGACCAGCTGACGCGTTTAAGCCGCATTTGCTTGGTCGCGTTCCTAGCCTTCGCCGTGGTGTGGAAGGGCGGAAAAAGTTTGGAGAGCACGTGGCTTCTCGTTGCTCTGGCTTGGTTATGCAGTGTTCAATTTTGGTGGGTTGATCGACGGTCTGTACCGACACTACCGTTTTGGATGTGGCTGACCGGCATCGGTTTTATTTTTTGGGTGGCAGTTTCCTATCTGCTCACCTCAACAGCCAACTATGGTTTAGATGAATTGTTTCGCAGCGCCTCCCTGGTCTTGATATTTTTCTGGGTAGCACGGACGGTGGCTGCGGAAGGCGAGATGCGAGGCTCACTTTTGAAAACTATAAAATCTATTCTTGCATGGGTTACGTTAGTGGCGTGTTTCGCCGGTGTACTAATTTATGTATTTCAACCAGTCGGTCGACTGGTGGGAACTTTTTTGGATCCTCGTTTTCATACCGACTACTGGCCTAATGCATTCGCAGAATTCCTACTGCTCACCTGGCCAATCGTCTATTTGTGGGCACCACAGAAAGTAGAACAATTACAGCCCTATCTACGACCGCATTATCGAGAATACCTTTGGCAGATATTAGTCGGCTTTGTTTTCGGTTGTTTATTTTTAACGTATTCCCGCGGCGCACTCTTAGCGTTTGTTGGCCAGCTTCTCTTATGGGGTATGTTGTTGTGGCGTTCGGGTTGGCGGAAAGAACAATTCTTTAATCTCAAAAAACAAATGGCGATGATTGGCATTGTCGCACTTGTCGTTTTTGCAGGGGTGAATGCGTATCGGTCAGCGTTATATGAAGTAGAGTCAGTTCAAGAGAAGGTGACCTTCACTGCTTCCGAAGGGAAGTCGTCTGTTTCTGAACGCCAACAGTTTTGGCGTCAGGCGGCGGCACTGACGTTTCAAAACCCTGTCTTTGGCTGGGGTCCCTACAGTTTCCGTTTTGTTCAACCACGTCTCCAGCACGATGTCTTGGCAACGTCGGACCACCCACACAATGTGTTCCTGAAAATTGCGGTCGAGTCGGGCGTGCCAGCCATGTTGCTTTACCTCTCTTTGATTGGCGGAGTGTTGTGGATACAGCTGCGCCGAACATTGCGAGAGCCGGCGGCACCGTCTCATTTTGAGGAGTACCCCGTCCTGATCGGGGTAACGGGTGTGCTGGCGCACAACATGATTGATTACAACCTTCAGTTCGTGGGTATTGCGTTGCCATTCTTCGTTCTGCTGGGGCTGCTGGCTGCGCCCTTCCTCGGCGGTGATACCTCGGCCCATTCCTATTCACTTCGACGTCTTGCGGAACTTGCTACCGCCTGCACCCTCTTGGTAGTGGCAATTTTTGAGGGGCAATTCTTAATGCTTTCTTCCCTTGGTCGTCACGCGGAAGCAGCCGGTGACATAGAACGTGCTTTAGTTTGGTACAACCGTTCTTCCGTTGAACGTTTCAGTCGTGATCTGCACTTAAGTCGCGCCTACCTTTCTCTGGAACAGAAGAACTACCAAGCAGCACGGGCCGCATTGGAAGTGTACTTCACTCAGAACGATCAAGATGCGCGGGCTTATAAATTGCATGGTGATGTTTGTCGTGCCCAGCGCGACATTGAATGTGCGTTAGCTTCCTACGAACAAGCGTATCTGCTGGATCACTTTAATGACCTCAGCATTACGCGCGCCTATGTCGATACCTTGCGGGACATGGATGACCTGGAAACCATTAACGAGCGCCGTGCTGAATTTGAAAGCCTGATGAACGATTTCCAATTGGCCATTCTCATGAACACTCATTACATCGCGCTCTCGCGCAACGTGGAAGAGTTGGTAGCGTTAGCCGATACCTTTGCCGAAATATACCCTTCTGAAGAGCCGCTCTACATTGTGATGGCAGCACGCGCAGCCCGGCAGGCGGACATAGAACGTAGGCGCTTGGCGGCGCGAGCGCCGGGGTACCTGTGGTAACAGGTTTCCAAGTGCGGTACCATGCGGCTCCATCTTCTCCTTTTTTATGAAGCGTGTTTTACCAATCGCCGTGCTCTCGCTCCTTCTTATTTCTTGTAAGGAACAAGTCGAGGTGTCCTCACCAGACGATACAACTATTGAATACAATGTACCGATGCCAAGTGGTGGTGAGTTTACGGATGTAGAAGAAGGCAGCGAGGAATGGTTTGCCATTGGTCCCATGGCGGGTGTTGGCGAATCAAAAGCGAACGGTGTTGCCGAAGGCCACGTGTTCGAAACTGGTGTGTACCGTTTTACCATGCAGCTGAATGTGGAACGTGCGCCGGACGGGAGCTTCTACGAAGCGTGGTTAGTGAATCCTTCAACCCAAGATACCGTCAGTGCTGGTCACTTAAGCAGCCACTTCGGAGACGTACGTCATTACCTGCAGTATCAAACCGATAAGGACATGCGGGACTACACCACCGTTAAGGTGACGTTGGAAGCAGATGATGGGAATCCGGCACCGGCAACGCCAGTGGCGGAGGGGGCAATTGTGCATCGGAAGCGATAGGTTCTTCAGCGTCTAAGATGCCCGTTTCTATCTGCCAAGCACGAAGCTTTTCTTTGTATTCCTCTTTCAGAGCAGCCGCCGCGGCGGGGTCTTTCATATCTGAGAGTACCCGCCGGAACGCTATCACCTGAAAGTTCCTGGTTTTAACAATGTTTTTCGGAAGCATGGTACAAGAAGAGGTTTCGGTACCAATGGTTGATGTGTACGTGGTTGGCTCACTCCATTGCTCGATAGCTGTGAGCATCTGCTTGGCCGTATCGGTGTCGTAATAGGTAGGTTTCATGGGCGAGAAGGGGGTACATATAATAAAAGACTTCCTGGGAGTGAAGAGGAAGCGGCTGTTGGTCGTCGGATTTCTTTTTTTATACAGCAAGCCGCCTCTGTACCCACATTGAGGACATCATTGGGGAGCAGGAGAGGACGTAGGCTGTATTCACGTGAATATCGTACCTCAGGAACCCCGAAAAACAATTCAAAAAAGCCGGTGGCTCTCCTGTGCAGGAGGCTAATCCGGATGTTTGTTTTTGTGCGGTGCGCTGACCGCTGTGCCGAACCTCTCCGCTCTCTTTGCGGGTGCTCCTTTCTCCTTTTACCCGAAGACCGGGTAACGCAGCATCATCTCTACTGAGAAGAGGACGATGAGCGAAGCGTGCAATAGCACGATAGGAGAAGGAACGTAGTGTGAAATGAATTTCACGACAGTGAATATCATAAGCCCTGGGGGGAGGGGAGGGGCAGTGTACGGATGGGGGGCCTGTTGTCTAGTCTTCGAATAATATACTTATAAAATAGTTTATAAGT
>CAZXUD010000065.1:0-5423 GCA_964643805.1 uncultured Candidatus Peribacteria bacterium
TGGTTACGATCGTTTTGGAATTGAATTTTTTAGGAATATCAGTGGTCCATTTGCATCCGTTATTTTAAATACAAGAAAGCGAACAACAACGTTAGTTCGAGACCCGATGGCATTGCGTTCTTTGTACTACATGAATGATAGCGGTTCACTGCATTTTGGATCAGATGTTCGTCAGATCTTAAAGGCCTCAAAAAAATCTCCCAATATCTCAGAAGAGAAACTATTGGAAATGTTTTCTCCGATGTATTTAATAGATGAAGGCTGGTCTGATGCAGACAGCACTATGTTTGAGGATATTCGGTCCGTCCCATTTGGATCCTCCGTAGAGGTTGGCACAAACGGGAGTGCCACAGTCGGTCGCTATTGGAATCCGCCAGATCGCGTCTCTAGAAAATGGAAGACACCACATGAATGTGCAATGGAGTTCCGTGACCTCTTCTCGCAAGTTATTGCAGAACACCTGGATACACCATTTGGTGTTGCTGCAGAACTTTCTGGTGGCATTGATTCAGGCTGCAATGTTTCCATTGCTGCCGATATTCTGGCAAAGAAGGGATTAGAATTGCATGCCTATACCGCAACGTTTGGGAGCCAAAGCGTTATGGAACGAGAACGTATTCAATCAATACTACGTAAGTTTCCAAACGTGAAGGGGCACATAGTTCAATGTGATGATGAAATAGATTTTCTAGAAGGAGGGGAATTGGACGGATACAGAACTACTGCACATCCCGCTCGACAAAATCTCCCTGCAACGTTTGTCACTCTTGCAAGAAAAGCACACGAAGACGGAGGAAAAATCCTATTGAGTGGTGAAGGTGCCGATTGGTTTTTGGAAGGCAGCGATATGATTTGGGATTCAATACTCAAGAGTGGTAGCCTGAAAGAGTTCTCAAAAGCATTTCGTGTGTTGCAAGAGCGTAGTGGATTTCGTAATGCTATGAAGTATGTAATGGGCATGGTATTTCCCACGTTGCTTCCGAACAAAGCAGAACGTAGAGCCTATTTAGCAGCGCATTACGAATCAACGATACATAATAATGTACCGAACATCTTTACAGATTCTTTCAGAAAAAAGGTCACTGATACACTTAAAATGCAGCAAGCGGCTCTATTGAAACGAGGAAATCTTTCCTATTGGTCTCAAACCCTGGAACATGAATTGATGTTCCCGCCGAACCATGTATGGCAAGGTGTCCCCATTGAAACAGAGTTACGTTTGCCATATCTAGACCGTCGTGTAGTAGAGTTTGGACTTACTGTGCCCCCAGAATATAAGTTTCGTATTGATCCAAAAAATACGTCCCATTACGGCTGTAGAAAATATCTGCAACGAGAAGCTTTTCGAGACATCGTTCCATCGGAGGTGATCGAATCGCAACACAAGGAAGTATATGGTTCGCCCGTGAATCGTCGTCTCCTGCAAAATCTTCCAGGTCTCTCACAAAGTGACATGTTGCTGTATCACATGGGCGTATTAGATAAGTCTAAATTCATTGCAGCGGTGCAGTCGTTTAATCACGAGTCCGATGATCAATTTCATTCGCATTTTCCTTGGCTTGATACGGCTCTTGCAACTGAAAAATGGTTGCGTGCTACAACCGAAGAATTTCCGAATAGTCGACTACCGGTATTCAATTCGCGGAATGCTTAAATTGGTCATCTTTATCTGTCAAAAGTACAGATGCGTCCTTCCAGGATTGTAAAGAATTATCAGTTAGTTGGAGCTTCCAAAGAAAGGCGAGTGCGAAAATAAGAGAGCTGTTTCCTTCAGGATATGACGGGGGAGCAATATATGCAGATACACCCCCTGCGAGGAATGCTTTCGCAAAATCTTCAGAGCCAGTTACGCAACCGAGAGACAAAACAATTTTGTCTTTTAGTTGTATAGTAAGATCTTTTAAGGGAATCAAAATATTATCTGTTCCATAGAATCCCTCTTTAGCACCATGACACGATAAAACGACAATAGGATCGAGTGTCACTTTTCCAGAAACTATTTCTTTAAATTGTTCCGTACTCCCAAGTAGATGTACGGAGGGAGTGTATCCGAAGTATTCCAATGCGCCGCGCAGCGCCACAGTTTCCAACGTGGAATTTTCATTGAGGCAGACGATAGAAATTTTCTTCATAAACGCATTCTACCAAAAAAAGTGCCCCCTGGGATCGAAATCCCAGGGGGCGACGACGTACGTCGTCAGGTGGGAAAGGCTAGCTTTCATCACCTGTGGTCGACTCAGCGCGCTTTGACTCTTCGTCATTGCTTGCTTCAGCACGTTCGGTGGCGCGTTGGGTGTTGAAGACCCGATCGAAATCGGTTCTCATCCCCTTCGTGCCCTTCCCGTGCTGACCGTCGCCAGGATGGCTCTTTTTGCTCAAGGCTCTCACCTCCTTTCGAGCGTTCGAGGAATCCTTTACTCCGAACTTCTGTTACAAAACAGAGACGGAGTCTAACATCATGAACAGGTGTCATAGTTTGTCAATATTTGCAGTTATAATTGTTCCTGAATTATTTATTGTACATATACGTATATATACATAGAGAAAATCTTGTTTAGAGAGATACTTTTTGGTCTCACCTACCACTCCTCGCCGTCTCGTTGCCGAACAGAGCCCATGTCCTGTTCGTCTACTTCGACGGTAGGCGGTGTGGTGATGTACTCAATTCTGCTGAAGTCGCCCACGCTGCCTTTGAGTGATTGACGCACGTCGAGGGTTACTTTGCTGTTATCTACCAATGTGAGGTTGGCATCTTGCACCACGAAGTCTGCACCACGCAGACGGCTAATGCCGTCCAGCGTTGCAGTTACCGTGTCCGCAGAACCCCGGAGTTCTACGGTGGAATTATCAGCGCTCTGTACCGTCAGATCACCGAAAGCGGACTCTGCATCTACATAACTCACATCTTGCGTGGTAATGGTCAGGTTACTGCCAGAGAAGCCCATCAAGGTCAGGTGTGACATATCGTCTGCTGTAATAGAATCTAACGATGGCATGGTTACTCGTAACGTGGCACGGCGCGACAAGCAGAAGATCATACAACGATCGTGGTCCGGCATTGTCTGTAGTGACAAAACACCGTCTTCCACAATCGGTTCATACGTCGCTTGAGCGCGTTCACTTCCCTCGAGCGTTACAGAGAATTCAGGACCTTCTGTTACGATGATGCGTTGCACATCGCTGCCCGTGACACTGGTGAAGCCATCGAGCTCAAATGTCTGTTCCGTCTTTTCATCGTATTTGGCAAAGGCTGGTTCCAACTGTGGCATGGTGTTGAAGAGTGTGGTTGCGCCAGCGGTACCGGCAGCAAACCACAAGACAGTGAGAGCCACGACGGTTGCGCTAGAGAACACGTAGCGCATCAGAACCAAGCTGGCACCAATCAGCAGTATGAGAACCACGGGAGCGAATGCTACGAAGTAACCACTAAGAAGGAGCGTAAGGTACGCATACGTACTCATTGCTTCGTGCAATGGCAGACCGATGTAGGGTGAATTCGGATTCAAAGCCATGACGAATAAGGAGAAGGTGAGACCGGCAATCACAAAGGAAGCACCAATACACAGAATGACGCCGACAACTCTGCCGATAAATGGAATAACGATCTTCAACACCTTGCCCACGAAACGGAGCACTGTGCGAATAATGTGGAAGGGGAAACCTACAATTTTCCGAAAAGCGCTCTTCCGTTTGTCTGGCGGCACCACTTCATCAATCCTTTTTTGCAAAGTTGAGAGGGTGACGCGACCCCCGGTCATTTCGACCTTTTCCGCTGTGGTACGGGCTTCCGGCAGTGCTACCCATAACACTATGTACAGCACAACGCCGAAGCCACCGAGGAAAACGGAGAGGCCAAAGGCGAGGCGAACAATGATGGGATCAATACCAAAGTAGTTCGCAATACCGGCAGAGACACCGCCGAGAATTTGATCATCAGCGTCGCGGTAGAGGCGAACTTTTTTGAAAGGGGATTCGTGCGACTCTTGCTTGCTCTGTCCTTCATCAAACTTGCGGAAATCTTCCACTGTTCCCATCGTCGCAATCACGGCATCAATGTCTTTACTCTCTACAATCTTCCGACTCTTCCCAAGTGCCGCAATCAATTCCTCCGCCATGCGGCTCTCAATATCCGACACAATCTCATCCGCATCAGCCGTCGACGCAAAGTGCGCCCGAATGGCTTGCAGATACTCGTCCAGTTTCGCGTACGCCTGTTCCTCAATAATGAAGGGAGTCTTGCCGATGGAAACAGAGACGGTCTTAAACATGGGAGGAGAGAAGAGAATGAATAGAATCACTGAGGGATTTCCACGTCGTGACCAAATCTTTCAGAGCGGCTTTGCCCTTCTTGGTCAGGCTGTAGTACTTCCGTGGCGGGCCGCTTTTGCTCTCTTGCCATTCATAGCTCACCAACTCATCGGTGCGTAAGCGACTGAGGAGAGGGTAGAGCGTGCCTTCCACCACAATTAGGTCAGCGTCTTTTAACTTCTGCAAAATGTCAGACGCATACAGCGCTTTCTTGCTGATTAAGAGCAGAATGCAGAACTCCAGGAGCCCTTTGCGCATCTGTGCCTTGCTGTTTTCAGCGTTTACGTCTGAAGACATGCGGACATAGTAATGCATAGTACCTTGCATTGCAAGGTAGTCGGTGGAAATTGATGAAAAGGCGGAGAGAGGTGTTAGTTTTCAATCATATTGCAGCTTTATAAAATAATGATTTTTTGCTATAGTTCCCTTACAAACTTATGACTGCATTATCTAATATTGCAAATGGCTTAGATGATAATGTTTTCCTAAACGAAGACTGTATTGAAGGTATAAAAGCAATACCCAACAATTTCGTTCACTTAATTTTGAGTGACATTCCTTATGGGATCGGAGCTGAAGAATGGGATGTAATGCATGATAATCAAAATTCGGCATATCTTGGTTCTAGTCCCGCTCAAAAAATTGCAGGTGCTGTATTCAAAAAAAGGGGTAAGCCACTCAATGGATGGTCTGAAGCTGATAAGAAAATTCCTTATGAATACTATGATTGGTGTAAGCAGTGGGCATCAGATTGGTATAGGATTTTAAAACCGGGCGGCACGGCATTTATCTTTGCAGGACGTAGATTGTCTCATAGATGCACAGCAGCTCTAGAAGATACTGGGTTTACTTTTAAAGATTCATTATGTTGGCTAAGACAAAGGGCGCCACACAGAGCGCAAAGACTGAGTGTGGTTTATGATCGTAGAGGTGATGAAAAAAATACCCAAAATTGGGAAGGATGGCGTGTTGGTAACTTGCGCCCTATATATGAACCAATTTTGTGGTTCACTAAGCCGTATAAAATTGGAACAACTGTTGCAGACAACGTTTTAACACATGGTGTCGGAGCTTATAATCAAGATGCTTTCTTAAAATATGTAGGCGAGCCAGAT
>CAZXUD010000066.1:0-5042 GCA_964643805.1 uncultured Candidatus Peribacteria bacterium
CCGCCGCTTAGAGCTGATAGAGACGCTCCAATTGGCGCTGGGAGAAGAATTACAGCATCTGGGGGAACAATGGCCCGATGCCCGTATCTTTTACGAACGGAAGGGCACAGAGCGTTCCGAAGAGCTTGTCCGGAGAGAGCTTATCGATCTACTTCAGCACTACCAAGAGCGCGATGTCATTCTGCAGTCGACCACCATCGGTCCGCATCGTGATGACTGGCGGATTGATATTGAAGGTCGCAACCTTCCAACGTTCGCATCGCGCGGGCAACAACGGACTGCCGTATTAGCACTGCTTTTTCTCCAAGTTTCTTACTTAGCACTTCAGCGCGGAGAGCAACCAGTCATTCTGCTCGACGATGTTTTTTCTGAATTAGATGAGCGTCACCAAAGTGCGTTGCTCGAATCACTCGAAGGTCATCAAGTTATCATCACAACCACACACGTACCCGAACAACTGCACGGGGCGAAGGTGTGGAACGTGGAAAAGAAGTCGTTGGTGCAGAATTAAAGCACCCCAGCAGTCTTGTGTTGCAATGCGCCGAAAACCGCTAACGCAAGCGCATCTGCGGCATCATCGGGATGGGGAATTTCTTTCAGTTCCAACATGCGAACCAACATGTCTTGTATTTGCCGCTTATCCGCTTTGCCATCGCCGGTAATTCCTAATTTTAATTGCATCGGTGATGCTTCTAAAACTTCTAAGCCACAACTGGCGACCGTTTGTAAAATAACGCCACGCGCATGTGCAACATCGAGGGCCGTTTTCTCATTCACGCTGAAATACAATTTTTCAACAACAACCATTTCTGGTGACGTGCTTTGAATATATTCGCGTAGGTCGCGACTAATTTCGAGCAAGCGTTCCGAAAATGATAACCCAGCAGGGGTTGTAATGGTCAGCCAGTCGACAGCGGTTACTTTTTGTCCAGCCGTTTCCACCACGCCAAGGCCAATGGTGGCGAGGCCGGGGTCGATTCCAAGAATGCGCATTAGCCCTAGCTTGAGGTGTGTCTGGAATGCATGCAAGGGGGGCATATTCAGCGATTGAAAAAATGGCTTATTTCTGCTATACTATAAGGAAAACTCAACATACACATGACACACCAAACTAAGCATCGTCACTTCCTTGTAGCGCCGCTTATTGCGGCCGCTCTCGTCGTTTCTATGCTGCCTGCGGCGTACCGTGCGTCACTTCTTGATGGGGGCTCTGAAATAAGTTCCACCGCCTATGAAGATGGCACATACGTGCATGCCTTTGATAAGTCTCAATTCGAAGCGGGCACACGTACGCTTCGCGAAGGTACAGCATTAATCATGAGTGAGGGAATTGGCGAAGTGAGAGCTGGTGGTTTCACATTTGTTAATTACGCTGGTGCGTATCACCTCACTCGCTACGGTGATGAAGTAACGGTCGCAGCACTGACGAGTCCCGTTATGCTTGAACAAAAGGGCACAAAATTATTGCTGCCCATTGGGAAGCAATGGCGCTCAGGTGGAAAAGAGCTTGTGAATACCGACGCAGGCTTTGGTGAATGGTTGAAAAGTCGAGCCACGACCGATGTCCCTCGTGATTTCCAACGCGATCAATTGAAACTTATTTCGGAATTCCGCCACGAAGCGGATTTGATCCTTCCCAAGCAAAGCCGACGCTGGTCCATCTTTAGCATCCTGGCGCTTTTGCCGGGGGCTCAGTGGCGTGACGAGCAACGCCAGGCCAGTGATGCGCTTGGCGCAATTCGCGCAGCTGTGGAGGCAAATAATGCGGAAGGCGTGCAGAAGGCGATTCAGCTTCTGGATGTAACCCCTAAGAATCGCCGTACGCTTGCAACGTTACTCACGCGTTCGAACAACAGCGCCGTTCAACTAGCGCTTATGGAACAGATTATCGGAGAGGTGGACGTCTGGTTGCTCATGGCAGCACATCCAACCTATACGAACGTGGCGTGGGTGTCGCAACCTAAAGCAATGGATGCAGAACGGGCTTTTATATTGTGGCTTTTGCCAGAGTCTGACCTTCAAGCGTTTGCACAATCAGACTTTGCGTTTACGCGCTGGAAGACATTAGTTCAAAGTACGCTTGAAGCTGATGATCCCGTTACAATTTTGCCAGTGCTGCTCCCAAAATATCAGGAGGTAGCGAATCTGATGTTGGAATTGGGGTATCCACTCCGTGCTCGTCGCTTAGCGCAGTTTACGACCGATATAGCGAAGGCGTATGCAGACCAATTGCCAGGGGAAATTCAATCGCTTATGAAAGAGCTTGAAGCTTTCGATTCCATTTCCATTGTCCCAGTAGAAAACGAGACAGTGGTAGAAGCAGATCAAATACCGGACGTCGTCATTGCAGAACAAACACGTGTGCCAAACAAAGTATTTGAACCAGCAGTGGTTGAGGCCATGGCGGATAAGCTCCTTTCTGAGGCCGGTGCGCTCTTTATGGTAAAGACAACTATCAAAGCGACGTCGCCCAATATTGCGACTGTCGATCAGATCGTCTTCGGAGGAACAAAAGCAGATAGAACTCTCACATTTGATATCGACGTTCTCACCAGAACCGTCAATCGTATCACGGAAGCCGGTAAAACGTACCCTTACGCACTGTCGTGGGAGGCGTTTGTGGACTGGGTGAGAAAGTAACGATGGTGGGCGATTCAGGACTTGAACCTGAGACCTCGACATTATCAGTGTCGCGCTCTAACCAGCTGAGCTAATCGCCCGGATTTACGAAACCCGGCTAAGGGCTGACCTACGATACGGTTCAAAGCGCTTGGCCTCAACTTAATTTTCTAGTTCTTCTTAGACTTCTGGGCTTTCCTGGCTCTTTGAAGTAATCGGAGGAACCGTGCTCGCGAGGGGCTAATCTTTGCTTGAATGCGACCTTGGTTTCTCTCATGTTGTTCTAGTGGCTTTGGTTCATTCGCTTCTTCCATCAGTCTCCTGCATCCTCTTGAAGCTGCATTTATGACATCGTCGTAGTAGCTTTGATATTGTTCTGCCTTTGCAGCATCACCTCTTGCTTTGTAGAAAGCTACACTCGCTTCATAGCTCTGTAATGAATCACCAACATCAGACATATAATTAAAGGGCAGTTCGTAAAGACTGTAGATATTCTTCTGGATTCTTCGCTTTCAGTATCGATTCTCCAATCAAGAAGCCTTGAACGTGACGGCTGAGCCGACGTATGTCTTCCGGTGTCTTAATACCGCTTTCAGAGATAATACCCTGAGTGGGTAATCGTTTATGCAAGTAGGGTGCTACTTCCTCCGTGGTTTTCACATCCGTTTGCATAATTTTCAGATTACGATTGTTCACGCCAACAATTGTTTCAAATTGCAATTCAGGATGTGCTTTAAGAATCGTAGCGGCGACATTTGCTTCTTCAAGGTCATGTGTTTCCACCAGGATTTCTAACCCTAAATCGGTTGCGTGTTTTGCAAGCTCAGCCAGTCTTTGGGGTGTCAAAATGGCGACGATAAGCAATATAGCGCTCGCGCCATTGTGTGCCGCATGATCAATTTGCACTTCACTGATGATGAACTCTTTGGCGAGCAGGGGAGTTTCAGGCGCTTCTTGATGAACTTCATTCAGAAGATCGAATCCGCCACCAAAATATTTTTCGTCGCAAAGGACTGAGATTGCTTCTGCGTTACGACGATATATTTGAACCATTTCAGGTATTTTCTCTCTCGCTATTAATCCCTCTGGCACAGAGGGTGATTTTGGTTTTATTTCCGTAATGAAACCTGGATTTATCCTCAGAACAGCATCTATCAGTGATGTTCGATCAACTACCGCAGGGTCAACGGAGGGAAGTGATTTAATCTCTTCAATTTTATGTTCGACAATTTCATCAAGAATGGTTCGCATGGGTTTTAAAAAAGGGTGAGAGTACGACACTCTACACCCTTTGTTTAACTCGAAAAAAGACTAATTAGATGAACTACTGGAGCTGCTCGACACTGGTGAGCTGCTCGAAGAAGAGGATGAACTTGTTGTGCTGCTAGAACTAGAAGAGCTGGTTGTCGAGGAGCTAGAGCTGCTGGAAGTCGTGCTGGACGATGAGCTGCTCGAACTGCTGCTCGTAGAGCTGGAGGAAGTGCTAGAGGACGAAGAGCTCGAATTTACTGGGCAGGAATTCAATGCATCCTTCAAGCAAGTAGCTTTCTCTGTACCAGTCTTGTCCTTACAAGTCTGCTTGGCACTCCGAGCGATTTGCATGCGGACTTTGCCCCAGTTGTGGCTAACAAGGCACTTTACCTTCTGTTTTAACTTGAGATCCTTACAGGCTGTCTTGCGGTTGGCCTGAACCGCTTCGCGGCATTCCTTTAAGGACATCTTCATTACTTTTTTTACTTCCTTGCGTTCCATTCTATTTTCTTTTTTCTCTTCCTTCTGTTCAGACTTTCGTTCGTGGCGGCTTTCAATTCTTTCGTAACCGCGGTACTGGCTGTTGCCGTTGTTGGAGTTGTTTGCAAACGTAGCGGTGACAAAACCAAAAGTCAGTACGCTTCCAGCAATAAGAGGGATAAACTTTTTCATACATGAGAAGGGGAAAATTTAGATGTGAAGGCTACCTTACGAAGGCCGAAAGAGTAATTGAGAATATGCTGAAAAAGTGTGTGGTATTTGACAATATATAAGTAAAGTATTATAATTATACTTGGTTATTACCTAGCAGGGGGGTCTACATCTCATGGAGGAGATTCCATGTTTGACCTTGAGACCCTGCACCTCACGTTTGGGCCTAACTTTGAGTGGCTAATCGCGATTGGTGCATTAGGTATCTTCTGTGCGATTGCCGATATGGTAAATCGCTGGAGGAGTTAACCACCCGGAGTCAATCATGCACGCGCTAGTGCCGGTTGACTCCTTTTTATTTCTTCTTGTATATCTGCGTCACACTTTCGCCGCTCGCAATGTGCTTAATAACTTCGGTAAGCATTGGTGCACAGGAGAGAATCTTTAATCCTTTGAAAGCATTCACATCGTTTGGAATGGAATCTGTCACCACTACTTCTTTGAAACCAGCTTTCGCTAAA
>CAZXUD010000067.1:0-4825 GCA_964643805.1 uncultured Candidatus Peribacteria bacterium
TCAACTCCATGCGCGCATGGAGCTCCTTATTCATCAAAACGGAGCCAAATAGCCATGCACGCCTTCATTCTTGCTGGCGGCTTTGCAACGCGGCTTTGGCCACTGACGGAGCGTCGTGCTAAACCGTTGCTACCGCTGGCTGGCAAACCGATGGTCTCGCACATTATGGAGCAAATTCCTTCTGATATACCTGTCACCGTCAGCACCAACGCTGCTTTTGGCAAAGGTTTTGAAGACTGGAAAAAAGAAGGTGGTTACGACCGCGTGGAAATATTGATTGAACAATCTAAAAGTGACGATCAAAAGTTAGGCGCCTTGGGTGCAGTCGCTCAATGGGTAGAGATGAATGGTATCGATGACGATATTCTGCTTCTCACAGGAGATAACTACTTAGGCTTCTCTCTCCATGATTTCCTGGCTGCCTACAGACCTGGTGTACCACTCCTCGCTGCATTTGATATAAAGGATACAGAGGCAGCGAAATCTTTTGGCACCGTGGTTGTGGAAGATTTACCGTTCTCCGTTTCTAAAAAGGTAAATGGTGCCACGCATAAAATTACTGCTTTTGAAGAAAAGCCTGCAAACCCCCGCTCAACCTTGGTGAGTACCGGTTGCTCTATTTTGCCGAAGAGAAATTTAAAGATGCTTTTAGAGTACGCCAAAGAGCATCCAGATAACGTCGGTGGTATTTTTGAAGAGATGGTCGCCCGACGTTGCGAAGTCCACTGTTACACCTTTAGTGAACCGTGGTTCGACGTTGGTTCTTTTCAAGCATACCTCGAAGCAACCAAAGCCCTCGTTGGTGAATCCATGCTTCTGGGAGAAGGCGCCCAGTGTGAGGCAACCACTGCCGAAGGTAGTGTCGTCATCGGTAATAAAAGCATCGTCAAAAATAGTCAGCTAACAAATGTTGTCATATTCAATAACTGTTCTATTGATGACTGTGTCCTAAGCGACTGCATTATTGATGCCAATTGCCGCCTCAAAGGGATAGATCTAACGGGCAAAATGCTGCGCGAAGGGACCACTATGGTGTTGCGGTAAAAAATCCCCTCCCTCTCATTGCACCGTGGGGGTCGGTTCCGTACACTCAGCGGGCTATGAAAACACGAATCACCCTCTTTCTGGCAACTGCACTCTTTCTTGTGAGTTGCCAACCAAGCACAACCGCGACGGACATCACCTACCGGCTCGAAATAAAGGAATCTGGCAAAAGCCACACCGAGGAACTCATTGAAGCCGCGAAGCGGTCCATTGAGCGCCGTCTCGATGCCATGGGCGAAAGTGCCGAGAGCATTAATGACCGAGAGGAAGCAGGTGTTCACTATATTGATATCGATTTAACGAATGATAACGGCAGCGGCTCTTTAACAGCGCAGCTGCGGGAACCATTCTCGTTTGAAATTATGAAGTCCGTTCCATTAGAGGATGCGGACATTGTTGTTGCTGAGACAGAAGGATACGGCCGCACAGATATTTCCACGGCTGACTTTGCATGGCTTACCGCTAAAGGCGACGCCAGCGTTCCAACGGAGAAAGGCACGGTGGAAGTGGAGTTCACATCAGAAGGTTTGGCAGATAAGAAAGCGCTATTTGCTGCCGAGCTAGGTAAGAATGTGGGCATCTTTGTTCGTCAGCGCCCCGTGTACAAATTACTGGTCGAACGGGCCGATGTAGACAGTGACACACTTGTAATGAACATCCCTCAAGCAGAACTTGGCTACGTCTTTGCCGATGATATGAACACGAGTTTGTACATTACTTATATTTTGGAAGAATAAATCTCATGGCGTCTCAGCGTAAAAACTACTGGCCCTTTGTTACTCTCTTCTTTGGCATACTCCTCGTCATTGTGGCGCTGCCTCAGAATGCGAAGTGGTGGGCACCATCGTTCTTACGAACACCAACATTCCACTTTGGTTTGGACTTAGTGGGAGGTACACAACTTGATTTCCGTATTTCAGAACAGGAGATCAATGAACAAATCGACACACTCCAAACGGAACTTCAAAACATGAAGGCTGGTGGCCTTAGCACAGCTGAAGATATTGCGAACTTAGAACAGCAAATTATTGTGCTTAAGAGCCAACAGGATAACGTCATGGAAGCTATTCGTGCTGTGCTGGAACGCCGTATTAACGCATTAGGCGTGAGCGAAGCAACTATTACACCTTCGTACGTTGGTAACGAGAAACACTTACTGGTGGAATGCCCTGGTGTGGTAGATGTACAGCAATGTATTGATACTGTTGGTAAGACCATCGCTCTGGAATTCAAAGAAGAATTCACGGAAGCGACGGCCGATTTTGAAAAATCAATTCGCGACAAAGCAACCGCAACCTTGAGTCGCATTACTCAAAGTGGCGAGACGCTTGCGGTTGTCGGACAAGATTTGTCCAATGAACTCGGCGTGGCATACACACCAGATGGTAATTTTTTCCGGAGTGATTTACCGAAAGGACTAGAGTCATTGTGGGACGCACCAGCTGGCGGACCTATTCGACGCATTGAAGGTTCTATTACCGGAAGTGTTCAAGCGGAAGATGGCTCAACACAAACAAAAGAGATTCCCGGTATTTTCTTAGCGCGCGTGATTGGTCCTCGCACCCAAACCGGCCGCACCTTGAATGATGCGCCTTCCGCGTTCGGCTTATTAGCCACCCAGGAACCAAATTCGGAATACAAGACGTACAGCAAGAAGGCCCTCGATACGACTGTTCCTGAGCCAGTTGCCACCAAGCTCCGTTCTATGACCTCTGGTGACTTGCAGAGCGTGGACGCCGGCGATGGCACGGCTCGTGTCCTCTTCCTGCGCTCACTGCAACCAGGCCAAGAGAAAATGGGCGCAAGTCACATCCTTATTTCCTACAAGGGCGCTATTCAAGCGGATGCCGGTGTAACGCGTACGAAGGAGGAGGCACTCACCTTGGCAGAAAGCTTGAAGAAGCGGGTAGATGCAGGTGAAAACTTCACCACCCTCGCCACGCAATTCTCCGATGGTCCATCGAAGGAGACTGGCGGAAGCTTAGGAGAATTTGGCCGAGGCGAAATGGTGCCACAATTTGAAGCGGTATCATTCACATTGGCCCAGGGCGCTATTAGTACTCCGGTCGAGACCCAATTTGGTTACCACATTATCCGCAGCGACCGTGCGCCTTTCTCCAGTGAAGACCACGCTGATTGGGATGAACTGATTGTCCGTGGTGACAATGCACTGAGCCGTGCTGATGCACTCATTACAAAGTTAAAGGATGGTGAAGTAAAAACTATGGAAGAAGTGGCTCACATTGAGCACATCTTCTTCTCGTTAGTTCCAACTGGTTGGAAAGACACTGCACTCGATGGCAAGCGTTTCCGTTCTGCCTCCGTCACGTTGGATCCTAATTCTAATCGTCCCGTCGTTCAGATTACATTTGATAAAGAGGGCGGTGACTTATTCGCAGAACTCACCAAGAAAAATATTGGTAAGCGCATCGCCATCTTCGTCGGAGGACAATTGGTTTCTGCGCCAACGGTGCAGGCTGAGATCATCGGTGGTACGGCTGTTATTACAGGCAGCCAGAACCTCGAGGAAGCCCGCCTATTGGCCACAGACCTTAATACCGGTGCAATCCCCGCTCCTATTTACCTCACCGGTCAGCGCACGGTAGAAGCCACCCTCGGCGCCAGCGCGATGCAAACATCGCTCAAGGCTGCCTTGGTCGGCATGGTAATTCTCATGCTCTTCCTCCTGTTTGTGTACCGCCTACCAGGCTTGTTTGCTGACATTGCCTTGTTGTCCTACGCGTTCCTCTTGTTCGCCCTTCTCAAACTGCCACTCTTCCTCTTCAGCAGCCAATACATTGTTCTCACGCTCGCCGGTATGGCCGGTATCATTCTGAGTATCGGTATGGCGGTGGATACGAACGTGCTTATTTTCGAACGTATGAAAGAAGAAATGCGTAAGGGCAAGTCGCTCAAGACAGCCGCTCGCATTGGCTTTGAGCGCGCTTGGCCAAGTATCCGCGACGGTAACGCTTCCACGTTCATCACCTGCGCCATTCTCTTCATGATTGGCACGTCGATTGTTCGTGGTTTCGCCATTACGCTCGCTGTCGGTCTGCTCATCTCGATGTTTACGGCGATTGCAGTAACACGTTGGTTACTCGCTCGCATTGCAGATACACCAATTGCCGAAAAGCGTTGGTTGTTTTTCCGCGCAAACGCCAGCGATGTACCGAGCTCCAACAACGGTAACTAAGAAGACCTGAATACTCAGCGAAATATGCGCTGCTTGCTTTTAAATGTGCTACAACAATGAGGTATGAAGGTATCTATTAACAATTTGGCACTTAAAACGCGTCTTGGCGTTCCAGATGAAGAACGCGCCCGTGTGCAGCATGTCTCGATTTCTGTAGAAATGGAATTATCATCCGAACCCATGAAGGGTGACATCAATGAAACGATCGATTACGAAGCAGTCGCGAACGACATTCGTGTGGTAGCTGAGACGGAAAGAAAATTACTAGAAACATTTGCTCATGATATTGCGGAGATGATTCAGAAAAAATATAAACCGGTGAGTGTGCGTGTCACGGCTCACAAGTTTGTTCTGCCAGATACTGAATCGGTGTCTGTTACCGTCACGTTGCCATAGCCACTCTCTACCTTGGCATTGGCTCTAACATTGATGCTGAAGCCAATCTGCGCGCCTGTGCCAATTTGCTGCGCACCGCGTGGCCTGAGCTGCGATTCTCGCCCGTCTTTACTACAAAAGCGCGGGAAGTGACAGACCAGGCTGATTTTATGAATGCTGAGGCAGAGGCCTCGACCGATATGGATCCTT
>CAZXUD010000068.1:0-4771 GCA_964643805.1 uncultured Candidatus Peribacteria bacterium
AGATAAAGACGTTCAAAAAAATATCCAAGCTTTACGTCAAAAGATTTGGTTCCAGATGTATTGGAATGACGAGAGCTACCGAGCGTTGATCGAGTCCGATGAGCAGCTTCAGAAAATGATTGGCTGTATCAACCGGGACAAGTTGAAAAAAGCGCGCTATGAAGCATGGCAACGCAAAAAGCTTGTTACATTGTTAGAAAAGAAGATGGCGGAAGCCTGTTAAATAAGAAGTTTTCCGGGGAGTGCATCCAGTTCAACTGGTTGCACTTTTTTTATTTCTCGACCCTATTAAAAATGGACGCCTTACCGTATAATTACAAGAAACGAAATAAAGGGAGGACGTTATATGTGGAAAGATTTTAAGGCGTTTGCGTTTAAAGGAAATGTGCTAGAGCTTGCGATTGCGGTTGTCATCGGTGCTGCTTTTGGAAAGATTGTCTCTTCTCTAGTAGAGAATATCATCACACCACTTATTGGTCTCGTAATGGGCGGAGTGGATTTCTCAGGGCTTGCCGTGACTGTTGGGGAAGCGAATGTGAAGTACGGTGCATTTATACAATCCATTATCGACTTCTTGATCATCGCGTTCGTGATCTTCTTGTTCGTGCGTCTCCTTGGGAAATTAAAACGCAAGGAAGAGATTAAACCAGAAGAAGGTCCAACAATCGATTCCAAAGAAGAGTTGTTGATTGAGATTCGAGATCTGTTAAAACAACAAAATACATTACGGTAATGACTAGCCGCCTAGAACTTTGTTTCTGGGCGGCTTTTGCTATCCTGGAGCGCTTTCGTGCGTTCTAGTAAGTAAGAGGTGAGAATATGAAGAAGCGTTTTATAGCAGGAGGGCTAGCATTAGTACTAGTAGGGTTTGTCCTCTTTTTTCGAGAGGGTGTCATTCTTCAGACATTCGGTATTCCGTGGGAAGCTCCGTGGACAGAACGAGTTGAAGTAGAAGACCGGACGGAATGGGTCGATACCAACGGCAATGGCATCACAGACCAGCTAGATATTGTAGCGGCTGCTAGGGAAGAAGTAGAGAATCGCACGATCTATCAGAGCGCTTATTATGCAGGTGGCTACCCACCTGAAGATGAAGGGGTCTGCACAGACGTGATTTGGCGTGGTCTAATGGGAGCAGACATTGATTTGAAGGCCGGAATGGATACAGACATCGCAGCAAATGTGGACGCCTATCCTAGAACCGCTGGAAAACCAGATCCCAATATTGATTTTCGACGTGTTCCGAATCAATTCGCTTTTTTAGAAAGACATGCAGAATCGCTAACGACCGAATTGATACCAGGTGACCCTGACAATCTAGCGGAGTGGCAGCCAGGAGATATCGTTATTTTCCTCGAAGGTACGGATCACACAGGAATCATCTCAGACCGGAGAGCCAAAGATGGAACACCATACATGATTCACAATACACCACCTTTTGCAGTGGAAACCAAATTGACGTCCACTCGACAAGAGATTGCAGGTCATTACCGTTGGAACTATAACGGTTTGAATTAGTAGCAGGAATCAATGGGTTGCTAGAGAAGTAAGTAGGTGAGGTGATAGAAATGGTAGTGTTAAAACGTGTAGGAACCACATATTTACCTGTAACAGATGTTCAAAAAGCTATGGAGTGGTACTGTACGAATTTAGGTGCCGTTTGTACGTATCAAGATGCGGATAAAGCCATCTTGCAGCTAGCGGACCAAAGTTTCTTCTTGATTCCTGCTGCTCAGGGAGCATCCAATAGCTTCAAAGATTCACAAGGGAATGAGTGGTTTGGACTTACATTCGAAGTGGATGGGCCAGAAGCTTTGCGAGATTTTCAAAATCAATTGAAGGAACAGGGTGTCCGAGTTGGTTCGATTGAAGAGCGTGGCCATGCAGGCATCAATGTGCGTTTCTGGGATGAGGACGGCAATGCATTTGATGTGTGGAGCGAGTGGAGAGAGAGGGAACTAAAATGAGAGTAGGCAGTGTATTCATACCCGTAAGAGATCTTGATCGAGCAGCAACCTGGTATCAACAAAATCTTCAGGTGAACATCATTGATCGTTGGGAGGGAGGCATTGGCTTTTACTTTCCGGAAGGACCGACACAATTTGCTTTGATTCAAGTAGAGGGAGACCCTTCTACTGAGTTCCCAATGAACAAAGAGCGTAAAAATGTGTACTTCAATTTCTTAACTTCAGATATCAAAGCCTTACAGAGCAAATTCAAGGCAGCTCATATAGAAACGACCCCTATTCAAAATTTTGGAGGGATGCTTTGTTTCGATGCCTATGACCTTGACGGAAATGTCTTAAGTTTCGTAGACGAACCAGACGATTCGCCGTACCACTCAAAACATATTCAAAAGAAACAATCAGGGGTCACCCCCTGATGAGCATGTGCAGTCCCTCGAGTTTCAATTGCGGACGATCCACTAGAAACAGGTGGTTGGAATAGGCGAGTCGAGACGGAACATGGCGCTCTTCAGAAGTCGACCAATACTCGACAGATTGACCGGCTTGTAAGCAAAACGCCGTATCCTCAATATAGAGAAGACCGTCTGGGTGCCGGACCACTTCTCCCGCATAAAGGACAGGTTTGGTGCCATACCGGATCAACGTCGAGAGCTCTTTTGTCTTCTCACTAAGTAATAGGTGAAATTCCGAGGAGGTAAAATGAGCTTCTTCGTAAGCGTATCCTTCAAACAAATTGGCGAGCTGATGCAGTTCTTGGGCGATGGGTTTTAAAGCGGGATGGTGGTGGCGCTCATTTGAATACAACATGCACATCACTCCTAATAAGAACATTTGTTCTATTTTATCATGCGATATCGTATTCAACAAGAGTCAAAATAAAAAAGGACTTCCTCTAACGTGGAGAAAGTCCTTTTTTCCCGTATAGAAAGCTGGCGATGGCGCCTGCTAGTAAAACAAAACAAGTTACCATAAACAATACAGACACATCTGGATGAACGAACGCTAGCCCCGATGATCCTAACACGACACCGAGTGAGAAGAATGCATAAAAGTACCCGTAAGCTTTCCCACGATTTTGTTTCGTCGTCCCTTTAAAGAGAAAGACGTTGATACTTGGGAAGGTAAAAGCAAAGCCGATCCCGTAGACGAACAAGATGATGTAAAAAATGACAATAGAACTGCTGAGTCCTAAGCTGAACTGCGATAGCGCAATAATGAGAATCCCAATCTGAAAGTTGACAAGCGGTGACCACCGATCGAATAAGCGTCGAATTGGAGAAATAAAGACCAACACCGCAGTCAGACCAAATACGCTAAGAAGTGTTCCGCTCACTCGAGAGCTGAATCCGAGTTCCTCCACACGAAGAGGTAACAGGTAGGCCAGGGCACCTTGAGAGAACATCATCAGAAAAGCGCCCATAAACGAAATTAGCAAAGCGGGATTTCTGGTAAGCGCTTCTGGTCGTTCCATCGTTCTCTTAAACAGTTGTCCTCTTAACAAAAGAAGTGCTCCAATGACCAATAACGCACCGAAAAGGCCTACGATTCGTAACACAAAAGGAGCCGATGTCTGCGCAGCCAGGATGCCACTGAATGCAGGACCGATAATGGCGGCAGCTCCTACAAAAGCGCCGGTCAAAGCATTCTCACTCCCCGCTGAGTTTTCTTTACTTTGATTGGCAACAAAAGTAAAAGCAGCAGGTACGATGAATCCACCGATGAATCCGTGGGAGAACCGCACTAGTAACAAGGCTTCTGGGGACTCGACAGCCGAATATAGAAACAGCATCGTGGCTGTTCCCGCCAAACCGATCACTAGTAGTCGATAAGGACCGAACCGATCCGTCAACATACCAGCGAAGAGATTTCCCCCTGTATTGGACAGTGAGTACATGCCGACTGCAATTCCTGCTAAAAACGTACTGGCTCCGAGACTGGTGGCAAATGTACTGATGATGGGCAGCTGAGCAAATAAATCCATAAAGGAAAAGAAAATGATTGCATAGACGAGCCATAAAATAGGAAAGGCTCTCGTCCGGAACTGCGCTTCTTGCTTTTTTACAGCACGATCCAAGACAAAATTCGCAAAGGGTACAAAGGCCGCTCCTAGTGCTAACAAATTCCAATAAAACTTCCAACCCACTGTTAACTGGACGATGACGATGCTGACGACATAGCCAATGAAGATGGCACCGTGAATAGACCCGGCATAGGTCACAGCTAATGGCAAATCTGCAAAATATTTTAAAGGCATCGCAATCCCGAGCAGTACTAAAAGGGAAATGCCATCTGCGATTCCAAAAAATCGAAACAATCGTATAGGTAGATACCGTCTTTCTGTGTGCACCAAAAACCCTTCTTTCTTAAACTCTCTTCAGTATTTCATAGAAAAATTGTGAGAGCAAGTTACGAAATTCAAACGAAGTTCCTGCGACTTTTGGTATGCTTAACAAAAGAGGTGAACTCATATGAAAAAACCTAAGAACTTACGTACAATCTATAGTGTCGTCTTTATCGGCATGGGGATGTTGCTTATTACCATTGTCACTTTGATTGCAGGTTGGCAATCTTCACAAAATTTACGAGAAGTAAGTGGAAAATCGCTTACTGTTACCGCGGAATCTATGGGGGATCAATTAGACCAACATATGTGGGCACGTTTTGGAGAAGTAGAAATTTTATCTCAACTAGAGCCTTTTCGAAATCCGACAAACAGTGATCGGACACGTGAACTAATCAATCAATTTAAAGCGATTTTTCCCATGTTTTCATGGATTGGTCTCACCGATTCAAAAGGAACAGTT
>CAZXUD010000069.1:0-4742 GCA_964643805.1 uncultured Candidatus Peribacteria bacterium
CCTACTAAATTCTGTAGGTTGGGATCAGTGATATTGCCTGGATCACTCACACTATCATCCTGCGTGATGCGACCAAGCATCACGCCGTGTTCGCGCAGCTTCTTGGTAAGCGCGCGAGTGTCGATACCGGTGATGCCAGGAACCTTATGATGCTCTAACCAGTTATGTAACGTGCTCACGGCAGTGTAGTGGCTGGCGACATCACTCGCTTGGCCAACAACCACGCCGCGCACATGGACTGTCTCACTTTCAAAATTACGGGAGAAGCCGTACTCGTTCTTTTCGGTACTCGGCACACCGTAGTTGCCAATGAGCGGGTACGTAAACGTCAGAATCTGACCACGGTAACTGGGGTCGGTCAGACTTTCTGGGTACCCGGCCATACCGGTGTTAAAAACCACTTCACCCTCACTCTCAACTGCGGCACCGAAGGGTTGCCCCTTAAAAACGGTACCGTCCGATAAAATGAGAGAAGTCATGCTCCGGGGCACATTACACTATTTTTTTCAGATTCAAAATTCTTCTCCCCGGCTTACGATGCTTTCTTCAAAAATTGGTCCAGGACCAGCTTTAAGTCCTTGATATCAACGACACCGTTATCATCCAACTTCGAAACCATCTGCACTTTTAGATCATTCTTTTGACCAAACTCTTCAATGGCCTTGGCAGCCTCCTGCGTCATTTTTATTTCCGGCGTGATGGTCTTTTCATTGAAAACGACCGAAATTTGCGTCATCCATTCTTTAAAACTCGGGAACTTTTTACCGAGTTCTTTTGCAGTCACTTCCATATCTGTCTTGTATTCGTCCATCGCTTTTTCTGCATCAGCTTTCATGAGCTTTAACTCAGCGACATCCTTTTTGATAGCTGCCTTGTCACCTTCACTCATCCCTTTCATCAAAGCATCTCTACGAGCAACGCTGCGTTGTTTCTTATTCGTAATTGCTTGAATGTCATCATCTAAGTTTGCTTTTGCTTGCACTGCATCATCGATTTGAGTTTTCAATTTTGCACGCTCAGTTTTGCTTTCTGGAGTGTCTGCTCCCTTTGCATCGAGTGCTGTAAGACTTTGATTGGACTGATCAATCTGTTGCTGCAACTTGCTCTGCTTGTCTTTGGTTTCACCTAACTGCGTATCGAACTCTTTTATCTGATCATTGAGCGCTACAGTCTCACCATTCGTTTCATCAACTTTCTTATCTAAGCTGTCCTGCTTATCTTTTATAAAAGCATCAACCGGCTTGTCACTCTTTTTTAGTTCCTGTTGTAAGCGCTTTCTTTGAACTGACTTATTTTCAATAACAGTTTTATCGTCAGCGACATTCTCTGGAACTTCTCCATTTTTGTCTGCTGGCTTCAAATTCAGTGTGCCATCAATTTGTCGTGAAATATTTTCGAATGACAACATCACTAACGAAATAACCGCACTAATTTTGTCCATGGGCTTGGCATTCTTGTCATTCAGAACTGCTTTTGCCTTCGCAATACCTTGATCAATTCGTTCCTTATTCGTCGTTGGTTTCTTTTCTTCCTCAGGTGTTTCCTGGTCCTCTTGTTTTGCTTCACCTCCGGCATTCACTTTTGCATCGGCTGCTTTATCAACAGGAACGTTACTGGCAACCGCCTTTTCCTCTTTTGGCTTGCCGGCTCTCACCTGCAATTTTTTAGCATCTTCCTCAGCTTGTTTCACACGTAATTGCGTCTCCTTCACAACACTCGCTTGATCTAACTTTGGTAAAGCTTCGGCTTTTTTTTCTGCTTCTACAGCAGGCGTCGTTTCTTGCTTCGGCTTTTCAGCTTCACCTGCAAAGTGAACCAATCGGCGCTCGCCAGTAGATACGCTGTACTTGGTGTGAATGTACTTCATAAATTATCTGGTGAATTGAAGCGAGGTTCAAATTGCTGAAGAAGTTGAGATTCGCGTTGGCGGTCTTCGCTTTCTGCTTGAGACAAAGCTGCACGACGATACTTATTAATCTTACCGTTGGTATCCAACAGCCAAACTGCATACGCCAAATCGTAAGCAGCGTAAGCAGCGTTGTAACGCTTCAAACGAGCTGCACGCTCATCGGCTGATTCCCCTTTATATTTCTCATCAAGCCCAGCAATATTTTTTGTAACAAGGTCAGGTTCAATGTTGTTCATAAGTGCATCATAAAGTTCAACTCCTGAAGGAATTGTTATGCGCTGAAGTGGATTTTTTTTGCCTGTTGTTGAGTCAGATTGAGCCATAAATTGCTGTTTGTTTACTATTTAATTATAACATATTTACCGTTTTATGACAATATACGCTATTTATGAGTAAATTGGCGATTTGTTGACAAATATTGATTACAGAGCCAGAATGGCTGACTTTGTTCATTCACATTTTTTACTTCCCACGCTTCCTGTTTTCTTAGTGCTCTTGGGGTCAATTGCACACGAGAAGGTAGGAATTCGTGGGGGGTCATTACGTTAACCAATTTAGAAAAAAGGAGGAACCATGCGACAACTAAGTTATTTGTTGTGTCTCTCTGTATTAGCCATTTGCAGTCGCGCCGATGCAGACCTGACGATTCAGGCAAGCATCGGCGGCTACGACATGACGGTATGCCAACCCAGTGGTGGCAACGCTTCTGTCTCTCGTGAGACGGACACGTACAAAATCCAAGGCACTGGCGCCGAGGATGCCAAGCGAGCTGAGGTTCTGGCTAACAGTCAGATCATGCAGATGCGTGCAGACCGTGAAAAAGCGTACAACAAGACGCTCGACCGAATGGTCGGCTCGTACTTCGCGTGCGCACCACAAACGGTGTGTCAGCCGGTTGCCTGTCCGCAACCCTGCCAACCGTGTCAGCCGACACTAGCGTGTACGGCGCCAGCAAATGGCACCTACACGACTATCTATCCGCGCTGGGTAACTTCGACACGGTTTATAGCAAACGGCCTGAACTATGACGTGCCTCCAGCATCCGCTCATCTCTTCAGCCATCGCCCGAGTTCACTCACGGGATGGTCGTACCGATGTCCGAGCACAGGAGTACTCATGTTCCGCGACGCTGTAACTTGTGTCGATATTCGGGATCCCTGACCTCTTTCTAAGGCACTTTCGAGTGTCGGTAAACGTGCGACCCCCGCGTTTACTTGAATGTGCGTTATATTGACTATTTACTATTTATATTATATAATAGTAATTAGCTCTGTGACAACATAGTAGTTTACAAACCCCTTTCCGCAAGCATTTGGAGGTGACCCATGACTACGTTAGTAACACTGATTCTGCTTTTGGCCGCAGGCGCTATTGGTTTTTGGTTGGCCGCGACAAGCGACTTGTTCCACATTACCACGCCAGCATCGGGAACCACTCCGGCTGTCAAAAGGACATCCGGATGGGGAGAGAGACTCTGTCTCTTCTTAGGATTAGCGATGCTAATCCTAGCTGTTTTCTTCGCAGGAATCGGATTTCTGCCCTATTCTCTGATCCACACGATCAAGACGATGCGGGTTGGTACGGGTCCGAATTTTCCTCAAGAAAACATCACCGTTCATGATCCAATTGATGAAGTCAGACTTGAAGGAGACACCCTTCGATTCACTTTGCCTAAGTACCATTGGGCACAATGGATCACTGTTACATTGGTAAAGCCTGACGGCAACATGTCGTCTTGGGCTTTCCCTGGCGACGTCGAAGAGTGGAGAAGTGTTCACCTAAAGGAAGCGGCTAAAATCCGCGTCCATTACGGCGACCACTCTGGCCCTTCAGAGGCTACGGAAATCGACGGGCCCGCCAAGCCTGTTGCTTCCACTGCAACCCTACCTACTCCGGCTCCGCCGGTAGTAAAGTGATTCAGTTCGTCATAGAGCCAAGAACGGTTGGACCACAAGTCCAGCCGTTTTTTTATAGCTCCGCTGGCTTTTTAATTTTTGATTCATCTTTCTTTCCTTCGCCTTCTGCAGGAGTATCTCTTTTTGCTTCACCTGAATTTTTTCCTTCACTTTCTCCAGCTGTCTTTCCTTGAACTGCTTCTGCTTTTCCTTTAATAGCTTCTGCTGACTTCTTACCTTCTGCTTCTGCTGCATTCTTTCCTACTGCATCTGCAGCAGTATTACGTGTAGCTCCTCCAGCATTTTTACCAACAGCGTCACCTGTCACACGGCCTGCTACATCAGGCGCAATTTTTCCTTTAACTTCCTGATCAGCGACACCGCGTTTTGCATCTTGGTTATCAACGCGTCCTTTTGGTTCTGCGTTATCTTTCTTTCCAGCGGGATCCGCGTTGTCTACTCCGCCTTTGGGCTCAGCATTATTAACACCCTTTTTTGGTTCAGCAGTATTAACACGACCCTTTTCATTATTATCATTCACTCCACCCTTTGCGTCAGTGGTCTCTCCACCAACGGCAGCAGGCACGTCGTTTCCAGTTGTCGGATTATTGTTTACTCCCTTCTTAGGTCCAAAGGTCTCGTCCATAAATTCCTGGCCTGAGGTCCAAATTCTAGAAACAATGCTTGCAGGTTCAGCGGCACCCATGCGACGCAGAATTTCTGGATTGGCTTCAAGCATGAAGACATTCCACATTTCCCACTGCTTCGTATCTACTGTTTCGTTATCTACAATATAACCTTGTCGAACCAAAAGAACTTGCTGGTATTGCTCAGGGGTTAACTGAGTTTTTAGCTGTTCACTATGGGAATCCCACTGCTTGATAACATCACTATTAATTTTAATGTTGCCGATCACAATTCCACCTTCCACAATTTTC
>CAZXUD010000070.1:0-4741 GCA_964643805.1 uncultured Candidatus Peribacteria bacterium
GTCGGGGCGGCGGGACTCGAACTCGCGGCCTCCTGGTCCCAAACCAGGCGCTCTAGCCAACTGAGCTACGCCCCGAACGCAGGGAGTATAGGTATAACCGGGAAAACTTCCAAACTCTCTTTTTCCTTATTTTCTGATGAAAATCAGCCAATTGAAGGATTCAGTAAAATCTGCTATAATATATCAATCAATGAGTGATCTTAACTTAACCATCGCCATCGATATTCCAGAGGGTCACGAACTCTCGGAAGGCATCGTTAAGTTTTTCGATACGTATCCTCAATTGATTCGTCCAAAGTACTTGAGCAACTTCTATACAAAGTGCCCTGGTAGTTCTACAAGAGTGCTAATTCTTACGGAATTAGAGGAAGAAGCTGCCGTACCTTTGAGCAAGTTCGTGCCAGATCCACTGAAAACTCAGTATTCAGAACTTCGTTTGTCTCAAAGTAGTAAAGACTTTTACGACATGATCGATAAAGCGATTCTAGAAGTCGGTTTGAATTACGAAATGGTGAAGGGAATTTTAGATCAGTACGAAGCGCTCGCAAATAATGCCAACTTCACAGAGAATCAGAAGGTCTGGAAAAACTTAAGTCGCGATATTACGGAATTGAAACACCACCTACTTGAACGTTTATTGCCGGTGTACAAAACACTGCGTGAGTGGGGTTATAGGCACCAAGAACTGGTGACGTAAGAGAGTTCTTTCTCGGGTATACTTATTTCCCAATGGATCTAAGAACCCCTTTGAGCAAAGTTCTCCACACAACCAAAGACCATTTGGCGGCTTTAGAAAGCATGGATATTAAGACGGTGGGAGATCTGCTGCTCTATCTACCGAGAGCGTATGAGGACTTGAGTACGATTCAATCAATTCGCACGGCGCCTTTGGATGCCAAAGGAACATTCCAGGGCATCATTACAAAGTTAAAACGTGTACGAACCCGAGGCGGTAAACAACTTATCACGGGTCGATTTGTAGATAATGAGGGCGAACAAGCCGAGGTGGTGTGGTTCAATCAGCCCCACATCATGCGCATGCTTGCTGATAGGGATGGCATTGTTTTAACAGGAAAGTTGATTCAGAACGGTACAAAGCTACAGATACAAAGTCCGCAATTTGAGCGAGAAGGGAAGGAGTCGCTCGTGCATGCAGGTCGCTTGGTGCCGATTTACCCGGAACATGAACAGATAAATACCAAGTGGATGCGCGAGAAAATGGTGTTGTTAAAAGATGCCATTAAGTTGATACCGGAGACATTGCCGGAAGAAGTTCGGAACGAAGAAAACCTGATTCCGAAACATGAAGCGATTTTAGCGCTCCATTTTCCTGATAACGGCGAACAAGTAGAACGTGCTCGTAACCGCATGGCATTCGAAGAAATGTTTGAAGTGCAGCGTGTTGCGTTGGAAAAGAAGCAGGACTGGCAAGGTAAGCGCCAGGACCGACTGAAAATTCCGATGGATGTAGAACTGATCAAGATCCTCTTTAAATCACTTAAATTCACACCAACGGATAGTCAGCGCATTGCCATCTACGAAATCCTCACAGATATGGAGAAGGACCAACCAATGTCGCGCTTGCTCGAAGGAGATGTGGGTTCCGGAAAGACATTGGTAGCAACTGCGGTCATTGCGAATACCATCCGCCATGGCGGGCAGTGTGCGCTGATGGTTCCCACGGAAATCCTTGCGCGACAGCACAGCCAATCCATTGCCCGTACGCTTCTTACGTTTCACACGTTCCTGAGTAATCAGAAGACTGATATTCCACTGCGACTCCCTTCCGTAGCGCTTTTAACTGGTTCTATGCCTGCCAGCGAGGCGGACGATGTCCGACGCCGCTTGGCATCAGGCATGATCGATCTTGTCATTGGAACGCACGCGTTGATTCAGGAATCTGTTTCCTTTAAAGATTTGAAGTTAGTGATTGTCGATGAGCAACACCGTTTTGGTGTCGTGCAGCGCGAGCGATTACAGGAAAAAGGAAATCCTCATTTCCTTTCTATGACAGCAACGCCTATTCCACGGACGCTCGCTCTGACGGCCTATGGTCACCACGATCTTTCCGTTCTTACTGAGAAACCAGGGAATCGCCAGCCGATACAAACAAAAGTCGTTTCCCCGTCCGATCGTAAGACCGTCGAAGGATTCATCGACCAGCAAATTAGCGAAGGCAGACAAGTATTTGTCATCTGTCCCCTTATTAAGGAATCGGCTCATGATGACATGATGGAAATAAAAAACGTGAATCAAGAAGCAGCACGTCTGCGAGAAAGTTTTCCGCATCGTCGCATCGCTCTTTTGCATGGCAAGATGTCACCGCCGGAAAAAGAGAAAACAATGCATGACTTTAAAGAGAAGCTGAGTGACATCTTGGTTTCCACGTCCGTGATTGAAGTTGGCATCGATGTGCCGAATGCGACGATCATTATTATCGAAGGTTCTGAACGTTTTGGCTTAGCGCAGCTCCACCAATTCCGCGGTCGCGTGGGACGAGGTGACTTTAAGAGCTACTGTTTCCTGTTTACGACCACGCCTGCGCAAGCTCGCTCGGCACGCTTAAAGGCCATGGAAGAACATGATTCTGGCTTCCTGTTAGCGGAGATTGATCTTCAGCTCCGAGGGCCTGGTGAGTTGTATGGATTCCGTCAGAGCGGTTTGCCAGATTTCAAATTCGGGAGCCTCCTGAATCCCGAATTAGTGGTTCGGGCCCGTCGCGCCGCCGAAAAGATGTTGAAGCAAAGCTGATTTGTGGAGAATTCAGGTTGTACCTCGCTTTTCACCTGCTAGACTACCGTTTGATTTATGGCAGATGCAGCTAATCCGCCGGCAAATCAAGGTGGGCAGACTCCGGTCCGCCCAGGTGATTCTGTACCGGAAGGTGGGTTAGATCCTACCCAGGTTTTTGCATCCCCACCGCCACCACCAGCTAGCGCTACTCCTGCGAGTGCAACAGGTGATGACGAAGACGGCCAAGCGGCCCCACCACAAGATGCTGGTCCTCCACCACCTGCGGTTGGAAAGGAAGTAAAAATTGGCGATGGTCCCGATGGAAAGCCGGCGAAGGACGGAAAAGGATACGATGAAGAAGACGTCCGCATTCTGGGGGAAATTGGTACGTACCGATTTGGCACCGTGATGGGATCTCTCACGAATAACAACATCACAGTTCCGACGCATCCAGAAACCAAGTTTGATGAGCAGCTTTTCCTTACCATGTTGCGTGGAAGCATCTCTCTCACACGCGATGAAAAGTGGCGCATCATTCAAGCCATTCCAAAATTAAGCCAATTTCAAATTGATGAGTTGCAGAAAATTTTGGAAGAGGAAAAGCGCAAGTTCAGCGAACTTTCACCAAAGCACCTGCAGCAATTAATGAAATTGGAACAAAAGCATGCGAGTGACTGGAAAGACCTTCAAGCTATTACAGTGCAAAACCAGGCCAGCCAACAAGAAAAGCAGCAGGCTGACGACATCCGCAAACAGCTCGGTTTATAACTAGTAAACGTTCTGCTGGTAGAGAACCAGTGCTGCTATCCCTATGATTGCCAAAAGGACTCCAGTGAGCCTCTTTTTACCTGTAGCGGTATATACACCGTGGAACAGGAGCAAGAAGAAAGAGGCGACTGCAAACGCGAGCGTAATACTGGAGTAAGGTGGTAGGAGCGCTTCTACAAAGGGAATTCTAAAGGGGAGCGCGCGCGTTGCTTGGTAGGCACCCAATGCGTAGACCAGCAGATACCAAGCCAGTAGCCAGCCTGCATACAACTGCAGCGTTTCACTCAATGGTGCGTAGAGCTTATTGAGTGGAGAACGTGGGCTGCCATTGGTGGCCACCCAGTCAGCCGCCGGCGCTTGGCGCCGGGGCGGTGGTATGACAATTGAATCCATAGAATCCATGAGTGTTGGTTCGGAAATATTATTCCTCGTACTTGCGAAGGCCAGCCGTAATGTACCGTACGGCATCGGCTAAGCGCGCATCGGCTTGAAGTTCCAAGTGCGTATTATCTTCCCAAGAGCGGTAGCCAGTTACTTTGCCGCCTTCGACAACCACTTGGCCGTCCGTGTGACCACTCAGGGCACCCGATACCACGTGAATACCGATAGGACCGCCACCAATGTGATCAATCGGCTTGGTGCCGATTTCTACATACCAAACATTCGTGGTAGTTGCCCCGAAGGATTGGAAGTACCAATTCTTATGAACGGGGACACAGAACCCAATGTGGCCGGTGCAGTATTGCTGCGTCCAGCGTGCTGGTTCTAAGTTATCTTTCATCATAATAACAACCTGTGCTTCTAGGTCTGCTGTATCAACCGTAGCAGGCGAAGATGCTTGAGAACTTGGACTGCTGGTAGAAGGTGTAGGCGTTGGCACAGCTGCCGCTGATGTTGCTGCCGAACTTGCTGCAGCAGACGACGTCGTGGATGAAGATGAGGAAGATGCCGCGTTTTTCAGCGTGGCACGTTCTACTCGCATAATCATGCCGCCTTCTTCTACGGTTGGGCGTACGGATCCAAATACATCGACTTCTTCACCAACGTAACCGTTCAAATCTACCGTTGTGCTTTCCAACAAAATGAAACGGCTGTCCTCCAGCACTAGGCGGTGAGAGCCCTGCTGATAAATGCTAATACCCGCTGGTTGTACTACGCCACTGTACGTGACGTTGCGTGTTTCTTGTTCGGTATCGCTACCACTGCCAGTGGCAGATGACGAGGATGCACTGTTGTCACC
>CAZXUD010000071.1:0-4495 GCA_964643805.1 uncultured Candidatus Peribacteria bacterium
CTATTTCTGACTGACGATCATCACGAGTGCCATAAAAAATGAAGTAGCCATTGTCTCCTTCTACATGGGTTTGCAGTAAGAGATCGCTAGCGCCGTCGTGTGTAAACTTCATGTCGGTACTAGGCGGATAAATGGTCGCATCCGTCCCCTGAGGACCGTAATACGCAACCGCAAAGCTATGGTTGCGTCGTTGTTCAATGGGGAATCCATATTCCCAAATACCGCGATACGCCGTAGTACTCACTTGGCACAATCCCCCACCAAAGTCTGGCAGCGTACGTTCTCCCAAAATGACTAACTCCTTTTTGTAGCCAGTGGATGCATCCACTGGTCCCAATATTTCGTTAAATGAGAAGATAGAATTTTTAGGAATGACATGACCATTAAATTTTTCGAACCCAACTGCAATGTTATGGCGCCGATTTGCAGGGCTGCCGCTGAAGTTCGATTCTCCTACCGTCACCACTTCGGTAATGCCACCTTGTTGAAGCTGTAAATCTTTAACGGTAATGCTCGGCTGTACAATTTCTACGGGGAGAACTATGTCAGCGATACCGTTTTCCAAAGCATAGATTGTCAGTTGCACTGTTTGATTAATATCCACTGTACGCCCGGGAAGACCAACACCATCAAAGATGATGGATCCACTAGCCGTACGATCGATAACAACCTTTCCTGGTTCACGGTTTAGCGTTGCAGCTATTCTTCGTTGTAACGAACTAATAATGGCGGTTTCATCCCAAGCGAGGCTCTGCGCGCGAGAAACCCCGGCCGGGAGATTGGGGACTTCGTCACCATCCACACGCCAAGCGGCGCTGGGTTGAATACGTTGACCGTTGAGCTCCCATTGTTCCGTGAGTCCTTGCCACAACTCTGTGTTGGGATTGATTTGAAAAATATGATGCTCATAACGGTACGTAAGCACAGGAAAAGCAGCCTGAACCGCTGGTGCAAACAAAAAGGAGACCACTATCGCCGGTAACGTGACACTACGTAGTCGGTTCATAGGGTGGATCCGGCAAAGTGTCTAACGCAGAATTCACCAAAGCATCTGCACGATGATTGTCATCGCGAGGAATGTGGACGAATTTCACATCCTTAAAATCTGTCGTGAGTTCTTTAATGGTGTCGACGAGTGGCTGTAAGGTCGGCATCTTTACGCGGTACTCACCATTGAGCTGGCGCACGACTAGTTCTGAATCTAAGTGGCAGACCAAATGGTTTGGCCGATAACGTTTGGCTATCTCAAGCCCTTTTATGAGTGCTTTATATTCAGCAATGTTGTTTGTGGCAATGCCGATGCGGTCCATATATTCCTTCATGACTTCGCCCGTATCAGGATTTTCTAACACGCAACCGATGGCCGCCTGACCTGGGTTGCCACGGGAACCACCGTCGCTAAAAAGGTGGATGGTCCCGCCGATGAATTCGGGTGCTTCAGGTTCGGTCAAAGTAGTATCGGAATTCAGAAGAGCGCGTTCTAAAACGTCCGCCACAAATTTATCACGATCACGTGCACGTGGAAAAAGCTTTTGCAGTTGCCGTTCGAGGGAAGCCGGAAGTTTTACCACGGGGATATTTTAAAGGAACACCTTATGCACCGCACTTGCAGCCCTGACCATTGCATGCGCAACTGCGCGTAGGCCTGTCTTCAGGAACATCCAATTTAAAACGTCCATCTCGGAAATCGATAGTGGCACCACCAATGCGCCAGAGGGTTAAAGGTGAAATGAAGACTTTCAATCCATGTTCTGTAAATATTTGGTCGCCTTCATCTGGTGTTGAACGGAATTCCATACAAAAACCACCGTTCGTGTCGATGACGATTGCCAACCCTTCTTCTTTACGATTTTCGGCTCTCGCAATTCCCTCCACTGCTTTCGCGGCTGCTTCTGTGACTTCAATTTGCTGAGGACGAAGTGGCTGGTCGCGCAGGGTTTGGTTGATGTCCTCAACGAGTGCGTCAACGGTCTCACCGTCGAAACCGTGCATACTGCAACCTTCTTGCAATGACTCCACTCCTCCAATGGAACAGGAGAAACAATGCAAACCGTATGCCGCCATCACGTCGGCTGCCTGTGGGCACACCGCAATGATCTCGTACACACGCATATCCCGATTCACACAAGGCGGCGTAATTGCCGTAGAAGCCTTTGCCATACCAAGCAATGGTACCGATTCCCCCTTGGAACTCAACGTGTTTAAGCTACAATTATTCCCGTGCGAAAGGCTTTCCGGATGCTCACGGTCGGCTTACTGGTATTCATTGCCCTTTTATTGGGCGTCCAATTGGGCATGCGCTTTGAACAGCGCCAGCTCGATAGTCGCATTTGGGAATTAGAGGATCAATTCAGCGGCGGTACCGGCAGCGGTACAACGATTACCGACCCCGAAGAGCAGGTAGACCCTGCCCTGCTTTGGACGGTATGGCGCTTGATGCTGAAGCACTACATCAATCCTTCGGACCTCCAAGTGCAACCAATGCTCTACGGCGCCGTGCGTGGCATGGTGGAAGCAGTTGGTGACCCATACAGCGTCTTTATGACGCCGGTAGAGAATGAGGACTTCCGGGAATCACTCAACGGCAAATTAGAGGGCATTGGTGCAGAGCTCACCCTACGTGACGGTCAGATAATTGTGGTGGCACCATTAAAGGGTTCGCCAGCACAGAAGGCGGGACTGATGCCAGAGGACGTAATAATAAGTGTGGATGGAAACGAACTGAAGAACCCAACCCTCCAAGACACCGTGAAGTTAATCCGCGGACCAAAGGGTTCACAGGTAAAACTTGGCGTCTTGCGTGAAGGTGAACAGAAAGTCTTAGAGTTCACCATCACCCGCGACAACATTACGGTGCCCAGCACCGAATTTGAGGTGAAGGAAACCGCCAGCGGCAGCATCGGCTACATTTCAGTAAACCAATTTGCCGAGAACACGAATCAGGAAGTGCAAAAGGCATTGGAGTCAGTGGAAGAGGAGCCAGACCTTGTCGGTTTGATTATTGATTTACGTTTCAATGGCGGTGGTTACTTGGAACGCGCTGTTGATCTTGCTTCTATGTTCTTAAAGCAGGGCAAAGTTGTAACGGTTGCCCGCCGTGGTACCGAGCCTGAATCACATTACGTCTACGGCCGACCGATTGATACGGATACTCCGCTCGTTGTTCTAATTAACGAAGGTTCCGCCAGTGCCTCAGAGATTTTGGCAGGTGCACTGCAAGACCATAAGCGCGCAACGATTATTGGGAAGACAAGCTTCGGTAAAGGCACTGTGCAAGAGATCTTCGAGTTACCAGGCGGCTCTAGTCTGCGTGTAACAGTCGCTAAGTGGCTAACACCAAACGGTATAGACCTTGGCAAAGCCGGTGTCGTACCAGACGTAGTGGTAGAACGCACCCTGGAAGACTTTGATGCTAATGAGGATCCTCAACTAGATGCCGCTATAGAATGGCTGGTAACTGGGAAATACAACGCTCCTGTAACTACAGAAGAGTAGATCCGTTACTACACTTAGTTGTTAGTATGAAAACAGTTCGTCTGCTGCAAAGAACCGTTCCACTTCTTTTTCAGCTGTCTCTGGACCATCCGAAGCGTGTGCAACGTTAATCATCATGTCTTCACCGAATTCAGCACGTAGTGTTCCCGGTGCTGCTTCTTTGCTATTGGTGACACCAAGCATATCGCGCACCTTCTCAATTACTTTATCGCCGGCAAGAGCCAAAGCAATCACCGGAGTGGAAGACATGAAAGTCTCTACCTCTGGGTAGAATGGCTTACTAGCAATGTGTGCGTAGTGTTCACGCAGAATCTCTGGTGTTAGTTGCATCATCTTGCAACCAACAACTTGCAACCCTGCTTCTTCGAAGCGGGTAATAACCTTACCGCAGATCTTTTTAGAGACTGCGTCTGGCTTGAGGAGAATGAGGGTGCGTTCCATAAAGTAGCGCTATGGTAGAGAAGCTTTTTGGAAGCGCAAACAAAAAACCGCTGGTTCTTACCGTACAACCAGCCTTACAGGCTAATTGGTGTAGAGGGTTCCCGTGTAATCCTTCATTTTCTTACGTACTTCGGCTCGTATGCTGTCTAAACACATGTTCTTGGGCCGACCTGGCTTCATAAGCATGCATTCCAGCTGCTTGAGCTTAAATTCATTCAGATAATCCAGGCGGCTCGTGTTTACATCATCGACTGCCTTTAATTGACGGTAGGTTTTGCGGGTGGCAGCAGCTGCGTCATTACTTTCACGAATACGCTTTCGTTCTAAAGCGGCGGCCTTCACGTTATTTAAATCCATAAGTTCAGAAATGCTCGACGCCTTTTTTGCCTTCTCAAAACGATCGGTGACTCCACTGCGTGCTTTCTTCCGCGCCTCACAACGTGCTTTGTCACTCGTATCTACCTTCGCACAAATATCGTACGCAGGTCGTACAGATTTGGACCCTGCAACAGTGGTTACGGCAAATGCCTGAGTAGCCGGTAGAAGGAGGAGTGCAGTT
>CAZXUD010000072.1:0-4493 GCA_964643805.1 uncultured Candidatus Peribacteria bacterium
TTAGAGGAGCTTCTTACAGCGACCGATGGTGCAGACACTGATTCGACCGTGGCTAAGGTGTTTGCCTGCGGTCCAGAGATGATGCTGAAAGAAGTATTAGACACTTGTAATAAACATTCGGTCCCCTGCCAGCTCTCGTTAGAGCGTTACATGAAATGTGGCTTCGGATTGTGCGGAAATTGCGTTGTGGATCCGTTGGGAATTCGTTTATGTACGGATGGTCCAGTCGTGAAAGGAGAACTCTGCAACAAAATTAGCGAACTCGGTAAATATCACCGTGATGCATTAGGGAAGAAACACGAATTTTAACTTAAGAACCGAAGGTGAAGGCGTATCCCTCCACTCCTTCTCCTCTTATGTACAAAGTAATGTCGTGTTCATCGTTCTCGCCTTTCCAAAGTGGGTATAAATCGTAGTGATCAATGATAAACGTTGTGACATGTTCTCCATCAACCTCAACATCGACTGTTGCTGGCGTAGTGGCATCCATATTTTCGTTCCCCATCACTAAATTTATTTCGCCGCCTTCAAAATGCATGCGGATTTCTCCTTCAATACTGCGCAACACCTGCTTTTCTTCATCAACTAACTGCCAATCACCCGCCAAAGCGTATTTGTGCAGGCGTAATTCTTCCGGTGCTCGGTAGGCGATGATCTTATCTGAGGGATTACCCACCGCATTCTGCAATGCGGGCCAACTTCTGCTACCAAGGTACGTTTCTGGCGAGCGATCACCACGCGGTTGTTCTTCTTCAATCATTTCTGTCTTTCCACTTACCTCTACACCAATCTCTTTTAGGAGAGATTGAATGGCGAGATCGGTTTCATCGTAGGCACCTTCGCCAAAGTGCGTGTAGCGAATGTATCCTTCAGCATCTATTAGATATTTTGCTGGCCAGTAATGGTTAGCGAACGCTTTCCACGTTCCAAAATCATTATCTTGAGCAACGGGATACGTTAACCCATGACGTGAGATAGCATCGGCCACGTTCTTCTCACTTTTTTCAAAGATGAATTCTGGTGTATGAACTCCAAGGAGGACGAACGGCTTATCTTTAAACTTTTCCCAGTAGCCTTGAATGTATGGCAGGGTGCGAATGCAGTTGATGCAGCTGTACGTCCAGAAATCTACCAGGACGACTTTTCCTTTTAGATCAGCCAACTTCAGGGGCTCGCTATTGTGCCAAGGACCTATTCCTTCAAATTCAGGCGCGCGCGTTATTTTAGGAAGGTTTGGTAATTGCATAACGTGTCCGGAAGCTGGAATTGTAGCATCAATCAGTGCCTTTCCGATGCGATCACTGAACAATCGCTCCTCTAAGTCGACACCCCATGTGCCGTAGGCAGTATTATTGGTAACCCAGAGCTGAGCTTTTTCCAGCCAATTAAAGTGAAGGGCCACTGCTGTGATAATAAGGAGTACTCCCGCTGTGTGTTTTACATGACCACTGTAGCGCACCAGTTTGTGAACGGAGTGAACGGCATATTGGCCACCATACCCAATAAGGAGGAGCGGGATAGCTGTCCCCAGACCGTACACAAAGAGATAGAACAAGGACAGGAAGCCTGGCTGCTCACGCACCAGCGTAAATGCGAATCCCAACGCGGGCCCCGCACAAGGAACCCATACGAGTCCCATGGTTAAGCCCATGAGGAAAGCTGTGAGTGGTGACTCATTCCCCAAATCAGTCCGAACCTTCTGTTGTACGTTGCTGCCAAATTGCTGAATCTTATTTGCAAGTGGTGGTGCCACGATGATGGCAATGACGCCTAAAATGGCGGCAATTGCCACTGCTGGCCAACCTTTTACTAGGAAGAAACTAGCACCAAGAATTGCGCCGACGACATGAACAGATTTTTTGCTGGTTAGAAAACCAAGACCGAAGAGCAGCAACAGATAAAAGGTTCCGATACGAAGGTAATCCGCCAGTTCTACAAACTGATTGAGAACAACAATCAAAAGGAAGGTGAAACCCACAAAACTCACCAGCATGCCGGCAACGGTCAGGAGCGGACGCCACTTACTTCGCCCTGCAATGCTCGCTCCCAAGACAATAGGAATGAGCGGCAAAATGCACGGTAAAAGCACCGTGAGCAGCCCTGCTGTGAAGAGACTAATGATAAGTGCCATTACACATAGTGTAGCGAAAAAGAGTCAATTAAAGTGCACTGGTGCACAGAAAAAGCTGCGCTATAGTCGACACATGCAAGGGTTGCCTGCGTTCACCGTCTTCGATGTTGAAACCACTGGCTTAGATCCACTCAGAGGTGACCGTATTATCGAAATTGCCGGTGTCCGCGTTGAGAATGGTGAGGTTCGTGATGATGTAACTTTTGATGCTTTGGTGAATCCGGAGCGTCCTATTCCATGGGAAGCAAAACAGATTCACAAAATTAGTGATGAGTTAGTTGCGAGCGCACCAACCATTGATCAAGTCTTGCCGCAATTCTTAGAATTTGCGCAGAACTCTATCCTCGTCGCTCACAATTCTAACTTTGATATGAGCTTCCTTCGTGTTGAGAAGGAATTGTGTTGGGGTTACGTCGATCTCCCTGAATGTATTTGCACCATGGTGCTCAGCCAAAACGTTTTCCCGGGCCAATTCCGCCACAACTTAGATGTGGTTGCCGGTCGCCTCGGTCTTCAGATGCCAACAGTACGTCACCGCGCTATGCCCGATGTTCTGTTGACTGCTCATGCGCTTGTAAAAATGCTCCAAATGGCCAACATCAACTCCTTAGATGAATTACGACAGAAGGCCGGCAAGAAGCAATTGGTCGCCTAAGCCACCAAAGAATTTGAATTATCATTCCTAATTTACAGTTCTTAATTCATAATTCTTTCGTGACTGCTCTGCCTATTGTTCTTGGTGCCGATAACCCAACGCTTCGTACGAAGACGAAGTTGGTTGGGAAGGTGACAAAGGAAATAAAAAAGTTAATTAAGGACATGCAGGAAACGGTGAAGGTCGCCGACGGTGCAGGTATCGCCGCACCGCAGATTGGTCAATCGTTGCGCCTCTGTTTAGCCAACATTAATGGCAAAATGACTCCTTTAATTGATCCAAAGATTATCAAGAAGAGCGACGATACCATCGTTGCTGAAGAAGGCTGTTTAAGCCTGCCTGGTTTATGGGTGGATGTGCCGAGGTCTTCTGCAATTACGCTGACTTACTTAGATGAGAACGGCCGCGAGCAGGAGCGCCATCTTGAAGAATGGGATGCGCGGGTTGTTCAGCATGAAGTTGATCATCTTGAGGGCGTTTTGATAGTGGACTACGGACCTCAACATGCGATATCTCTGGAGCCTGGTCCTGATACCAAAGCTGAGTCAATTTAAGCATTGCAGCGTGCTGCCGAGATTTTATTGTTCCTACGGGAACTTCCAGAACTTCTGCTGCTTCTCGATATTTTAATTGTTGAAAATGAATAAGGCTCAATACCTCTCTATGTGACTCATCCATTTGGGAAAGTAAACGATATAACTTTTCAAAATCTTCACCAAATTCAGCCCTATCTTCAGGAAGGGCCTCACGATTGGGAAGCAAATCCAGTAGCGAAGCATTTTCGTATGCTGCGGTCTCTTCAGCAGATCCATGATCTTGATTAAGGCTCGGCATACGATGTCTTTTATTTCTCCGCTGCCAGTCAATCGCTTGATTATTAGCGATCGTATATAACCAAGGACGAAAGCGCTTTGTACTATCAAATTGATTTGCCTTTAGAAAAATTTGCAAAAACGTATTTTGCAAAACATCATCTGCTGCATCGGCGTCCATTAAGAATCCTCGCAAGTATGCAAACATCTCCCGTTTATACATCTTCAGAAGTTTTTCAAAAGCAAAAGAGTCATCTTTCTGAATTTGGCGCATCAAGGCCTCGGGGCTGATGTCAGTCTTTGGAGTATCCTGGAGAGCCATACCTTCTTCGAGGTCATTAGCTTCGCGGATCATTTCCAGAATAGTATACTTAAAATTTATTGTGTCAAGTATCCTTTGATTTCCTGAGTAACTAGGTAAAATCAGACTGCAACCCTACTTTCCATGCCTGAACTAGAGGTCATTATTGGCTTAGAGGTCCACGCTCAAATGAACACGAAAACCAAGATGTTCTGCGGATGTGATAACGATGCGTTTGGAAAAGCGCCTAATACAACTGTTTGCCCAGTATGCATGGGTCACCCTGGAACTTTGCCAGTGCCAAATGCAGAAGCCATTCAAAAAGCCGTCAAGGCATCACTCGCTATTGATGGCACCGTGAATAAAGAGAACCACTTTGATCGCAAACATTACTTCTACCCTGACTTACCCGCTGGTTTTCAGATTTCTCAGTATGACTTCCCTCTCTCGAGCGGCGGTAAAGTTGAATATGACGTGCGTGACAATAGCGGCAAGACAACGGGCGCTCGCGTTTGTCGCATTACTCGTCTGCATGTGGAGAATGATGCTGGTAAATTGACGCACCGCGGTAACAAAACACTCTGTGACTACAAT
>CAZXUD010000073.1:0-4464 GCA_964643805.1 uncultured Candidatus Peribacteria bacterium
CTTAGCAAACGGTCTGGGCTGTTTCCCTTTCGACGATGGCACTTCGCTGTCACCGTCTCACTCCCATAGCCAAAGCATAGGTATTCGGAGTTTGTCAGGACTCGGCAGGTCGAGGAGACCCCCTTGTCCAAACGGTAGCTCTACCCCCTATGGTGCGCTATGAGGCTGTTCCTAAAAACATTTCGAGGAGAACCAGCTATCTCCGGGTTCGGTTAGCTTTTCACTCCTATCCACAGGTCATCCCAACATCTTGTGACATGTTATGGTTCGGGCCTCCAGCTGCCTTTCGGCAACCTTCACCCTGCCCATGGATAGCTCACCCGGTTTCGGGTCTCGTGCCAGCGACATATTCGCCCTATTCAGGCTCGCTTTCGCTCCGGCTCCGGCTGTAACTGCCTTAGCCAAGCCACTGACAACGAAGTCGTTGGTTCATTAGGCAAAAGGAACGCGGTCACCCCGCAAGCGGGGCTCCCACTCCTTGGACGCAATACATTTCAGAGACTATTTCATCCCCCTTCCGGGGTGCTTTTCACCTTTCCCTCACGGTACTATCCGCTATTGATCTTTGCATCTGTTTAGCCTTGGATGGTGGTCCACCCAGATTCGGGCCGGATTTCACGTGTCCGACCTTACTCAGGAATCTCCACCCGCAATTTTTCATTTCGGCGACGGGGCTCTCACCCTCTATGGCCGCCCGTTCCAGGGTCGTTTGCCTATGAAAAACTGATCGGTACTTGGAGTCCTACAACCCCCTGCACAAGTGCAAGGTTTGGGCTATTCCCCGTTCGCTCGCCACTACTAGGGGTATCTCTATTTGATTTCTTTTTCCCTGCTACGTGAGATGTTTCAGTTCGCAGAGTTACCTTTCTGCTTACGCAGAATCGTGGAACATAACTTCCACGGAGTTTCCTCATTCGGAAATCCCCGGTTAATAGCGCCTGCCTAGCGGCTCACCGAGGCTTATCGCAGCTGGCCACGTCCTTCATCGGAGTACGAAGTCGAGGCATCCATGTGATGCATATGAGTACTATTATTCTCTTTTTCGTGCAGAAACTGCACGAAAGCTGTTCACGTGTCACGCATCCTTCGAAGTGAAGGAGAAAGCGAGCAGGACATGCTCACGTCGTGACACATGGAAATTACAAGATTTTTTAATCCAAAATTTTTTCAATTTAATTCGATGTCCAATGAAGTGAAGAAGCACCAAGCATGTAGAGGAGCAACCGCAATCACATATCTTTTTGAGGAGATAAAAAAAGCGGGTGGCTCACGCACACCCGCTGAACTCGAACAATTTTTTGGCCGCTTACACGGCGTTCGAATCCGGCGGGTACACGTGGAAAAACATCAAGCTGGGTAATTCTATAGAGAGACGCCCGAGGGTCAAGGAATTTTGCACAAAAAAAGCAGATTATCGACAATGGGTTCGGCACTTGCCACAGCGAAAGTTTCACTCTCTGGTTGCAGTGCTTCCACCACAAAACAGGAGTGGTGAGATTTGTGGTCTCTCCACCCCTGTTAAATTGCCTATTTAAGCCGCTTCCATAGCCTCTTCGCTGCTAGCGTCCTTCATTTCTTCCTTGGCAGTTTCGCCGGAAGCACGTTCCGATTTGCCCTCTTCTACCCCTTCTTTCAGCTCTTCTTCAGACTCGTCGCTGACCTGATCTAACTCAGCAATCTTGTCTTCTTGAGGCAGAATTTCTTCGGCTTCTTCTTCGGCATCCACACGCGACTGAAGTTTTACTTCTTCAATGGCGCTGTCTTCGGCTGTTAAACGTTCGCTGGCAATCATCTCTTCTTTGAATTTCAGGAGGTCAACTTTTAAGCCGAGTGCCTGCAATTCTTTCACCAACACGTTGAATGATTCTGGAATCGATGGGCGACGAATTGGTTCGCCTTTGACGATAGATTCGTACGCCTTGGAACGACCGATGACATCATCAGATTTAATGGTAAGCATTTCCTGCAATGTGTACGCGGCACCGTATGCTTCCAATGCCCACACTTCCATTTCTCCAAAACGCTGACCGCCGTGTTGCGCCTTGCCGCCGAGCGGTTGCTGCGTAACGAGCGAGTAAGGTCCAACGCTTCTGGCGTGTATTTTGTCTTCGACCAAGTGGAGCAGTTTTAACATGTACACCATTCCAACCGTCGTGTGGTGCGCAAATGGCTCACCGGTGCGACCATCGAAGAGTTGTACCTTTCCTGTTTCTGGTAATTCTGCGGCCTTTAAGAACTCGGTAATTTGCTCAGGAGAAATACCATCGAGTGGTGGTGTTGCGACTTGAATACCAAGAGTTTGGCAGGCCCAACCCAAGTGAGTTTCTAACACCTGACCAATGTTCATACGAGACGTTACACCGAGTGGATTCAAAATGATGTCGACTGGTGTGCCGTCTTCTAAGAATGGCATGTCTTCCGCAGCGACGATGCGCGAGATAACACCTTTGTTACCGTGGCGACCGGCCATCTTGTCACCCACACGTACTTTACGTGTCTGTGCAACGAACACTTTAATCTGTTTGATAACTCCAGTTGGGAGTTCATCACCTTCGGCACGATCGAAAATTTGAATGTCGATGACTTTGCCGCCGGCACCACCTGGTAAGCGGAGCGAGCTGTCTTTTACATCTTTGGCTTTGTCACCGAAGATGGCTTGCAGAAGCCGTTCTTCTGGGGTTAGTTCGGTCTCCCCTTTCGGCGTAATTTTACCGACCAAGATGTCGCCTTCGTGCACTGTTGCGCCGATACGGACGATCCCGCTCGCATCCAAATCTTTTAATTTTGCTTCACCAACGTTTGGAATATCGCGGGTGACAGTTTCAGAACCGAGTTTTGTGTCGCGCACATCGGTGACATACGACTCGATGTGAATGGAATCGAAATCACCGCGGTGTGCAACGCGATCAGAAATAATAATGGCGTCTTCGTAGTTGTAACCGTGCCAAGAGAGGTACGCCACCAACAAGTTTTGACCGAGCGCCAGTTCACCATTGTCGACGGATGAACCGTCAGCCAATGCTTGGCCTGCCTTCACTTTGTCACCGCGCATAACGCGTGGACGCATGAGGATGCAGGTACCTTGGTTGGTGCGGACGAACGCAGAAAGTTTGTACGTCTGCTTACGGCCAGATTTGTAAACGATACCGATTTCCTGAGCATCAGCCGAAACTACTTCTCCGTCTTCTTCTGCCAGAATCGCGCTATTAGAGGCAGCTGCAGCCAATGCTTCCACACCTGTACCAACTAATGGAGCACTTGGACGCAACAATGGTACGGACTGACTTTGCATGTTCGTACCCATGGATGCACGAGTGTTATCATCGTGTTCCAAGAATGGAATAAGCGACGTTCTGATGGAGAGGATTTGTTTTGGAGACACGTCCACGTGTGAGATGTCATCGACGTGTGCCAAAATTGGTTCACCGCTCTTACGTGAGGAGATTCGTTTTTCAACAAGCTCATTCATTTCCGTCAGCACTGTTTGTGCTTGAGCAATTGTGAGGTGACGCTCGCGTTCGGCGTCGACGTACTCCACTTTTCCAGTGACGTACGCACGTACCGGAGCGACCGTTGCCTTCTCTGCCTTCAGTGCGGAAATTACTTTTCGCGCCAACTCTTTCGTATCTACTTTGTCGCCCGAGTGAGCGATGGTCTTGCGACCATCCTTCACATCTTGGCTGAGGATACGACCAAAGAGTTTGTCAGCATCTAAAGGAACAGAGTGCGATACCTCGCGGTACGGCGTCTCTAAGAAACCGTATTCGTTCACACGAGCGAATCCCGCCAAGTGAACCACCAAACCGATGTTTGGACCTTCTGGCGTGGCTACCGGACAAATGCGTCCGTAGTGACTTGGGTGCACGTCACGAACGTCGAAGCTCGCGCGTTCACGAGAAAGACCGCCCGGACCCATCGCGGAGAGGCGACGCTTGTGAGCCAGCTCAGAGAGAGGGTTAGTTTGATCCATGAACTGAGACAGCTGGGAGCTGGCAAAGAATTCACGCATCGCGGCAGTAATTGGACGGCTGTTAATCAGCTGAGTTGGCGTGACCGTTTCCATGTCCATGACGGTCATACGATCTTTCACAATGCGCTCGGTGCGAACCAAACCGACGCGGTACTTATTCTGCACTAATTCACCGACGCTACGAACACGGCGGTTGCTGAGGTGGTCGATGTCGTCAGCGACACCTTCACCATTATTCAAGCGGATTAATTCTTTCAAAATATCGGTGAAGTCTTCTACTTGGAAGACGCGGTGCTGCTCTTCGTTCGTCAGTTTTTTATCGAACCGACGGTTCAATTTGTAGCGAGCAATGTTGCCCATGTCGTACTTCTTGAAGTCGAAGAAGAGCGAATCAATCAGCTGTTTGGCGTTCTCTGGGGTTGCCAAATCGCCTGGGCGAATACGGCGGTAAATGCTTTGGTACGCGTCTTCTACTGTGCGTACGCTGTCCTTCT